>JBFRWR010000595.1:0-7047 GCA_051439685.1 Trichodesmium sp. | reverse complement strand
AACTATCTTTGTGGAACAAAAATATCCTAAATGACCTTACTTCTTGTAATGAAGCACAGTGGTCTCCAGAAGATATACGATGGTGTTGTAACTGTCCAAAATGTGCTTTTTCTTATGCTTTAATTGAAGCTGTAACAGATTCTCATTTTGCTACCCAGGTAGTAGGAAAAGACTTATTTAATCTGACAGAACTTCAGGATATTTGGAAACGTTTATTTGACGCAAATTCTGAGAAACCATTTGAGTGTGTTGGAGAAAAACGTGAGACTTTAATGGCTTTAACTAAATGCAAAAAACAACGTCTCAAAAATGGCGAACCTTTGGGTATTCTTGCAGAAATACCTGATGTTGAATTTGATAATTCTTTACTAGAAATATCTCCTCCTCAAAATATTCCAACTGAACATCAAGAAAAACTAAATTCTGTTAAGTAGGGAGTAGATGAATAATGAATAATGAATAATGGATAATTACTTATTAGGGTATTAATTACTTGAGAGTGCAAAGTTATCCTCAAAAAACTGGCTCTTCTAAAGGCTAAAAGCTTTGCTAGGAATTACAGAATATTCAATCCAGACATTACTTCTAGTACTTTAGGATCGCTGAAAGTCTTATACCATTTCTCCATGAAATTGCGCTTAATCAAAGATAAAAAATATCAGTAAAACTCTGGTCTGGGTAAAAATTATTAAGAGCATTGTTACAGAGAAATGGTATTAGCAGGCAAGATTTTTTTAAATAACTTCCTACTGTCTAGTTAATTATCAATTATCCATTATCCATTATTTCCTACTCCCTTTTTGACAGAGATAAACTCCTTCTTCCTGATTAGCAGATTCCCAATAATTCAATATATTTATTCCATAACTACTGAGGATTTCTTTTAGCTTTGCAGTAGTATAACGGTAGGAAAAAAACAACCCAATTTTATCTCCACTTTTCCACTCTATCAATTGCTCATCCAATTTAAAATTAACATCATTCTTCAATTCAAAATCAGCATTAACTCTTTTCAAATTAGGGTTTTCCTCATCATCTTTAATCCCAAACTTTATATTCCCATTTGTTGAATTAATTCCCACATCTTCCAAAACAGTAATCAGCCAATCCTCAGTCAACTTATTATCATATTGTGGCAGAATTTTTTCAATACCTTGAACATAATCAGAACCAGGTGCTAAATTAGCACTTAATAACAATAAATCTCCCTCTGTCAAGAAATTATTTAAAATTGGGAAAATTTGCTGAGGATAAAAATTAGGAATCATCCCAAAAAAGGTAATAATTCTCCTTTCTTCCTCATCCCTTTTCTGAATCTGAAGCATTAAATCATCAGCATGAAGCAGATCGCAAACAATTGGTTGTACAGATAATTCAGTCAAAGAACTCCTAGCTTTTTGAGCAGAAATAATTGCCAGAGATAAACTAACATCTAGAGGATAATAAATTAACTCTCGCTCTTGTTTATTAGATAAGTATGATAATAATAAACTGTCTTTAGTTCCACCACCAGAACCTAATCCAATTAACTGTAAACTAGAAAATTTATCTAGAGTTTCAGCAGTTTTTTGGAAACATTTTTCATAAACATCAACACAATTTTGATCGTTGCGAGAAGGAGAATATTCTTGGTGAATTTTTAACCATTTTTGACTTTGCTTAACACTATCATAATGAAATTTATGATTAATTTGCTTCCCAGAAAAACTAACTAAATAATCTTGATAAACTTGGTCAGGAAATTGACTAGGATGCACAAATACTTGTTCAAATGTTGCCGACATAATAATTCTAGATAATTCGCTCTGGAACTTGGCCAATGACAGCACTCTTGCAAAAGTAATGCTAATATCTACCAGCACCTAATATAATATTATTACAATTGTGTCAGCGAGAGTTAGAACTTAGGGAAATATAAAAATGGTTAACCAAAAACAACCTATATTAAATAACGATGAAGTTAAACAAATTTTTATTAAGGGCGTTAACATTTTTTTAGCAGGTTCGGCAATTACATTAGTATTTGGATTTATTTTTTGGTTTGTGCATGGAACTATTATGGTTTCTGACCTATCAGAGAAAATTGTGGCTCAAGGTTGGGGCGCTTTAATTGCGGCAATGGCTGTATTTTTATCATTTATAATACCTTCACTTGTAACTCTTTTCGGATTTGCTGTAATGGCATTATTAATCTGGTGGTTATCTAGGGTTTTTTCTCAATACGAAGAATTTCAACCTACTGCTTTAATTGTACATCAACTTGCTGCACCAATAGGAATGATAGCTGCTTTAATATTAGCTTCACCAGTATTAATTTCTTATGCTGTAATTCGCTTATTTAATGGTAGTGGGCAAGCGTTAATTTCAGAAGTGAAAGAAGCATCAACTATTCTTTTGCCACTTGAATCTAATAATAAATTTATGAGTGGAACTCAAACAGTGGAAACTCAATATTTAACAAGGGAAAAATTGATGAGTAGAACTCAAGTTGAAACTCAATATTTAGAAGGAGAAAAATAATATTTGAATACTTTCATTCCTCCTAATTTTAATACTTCTTTACTGACTCCACTTAACTGTTAGAGGTTTGATTTCCTGTTCATTATACCCAATCAAATTAGCTTTAACCTGATTTTTCTGCCAGCGTACACCCCTGACGTAATACTTGTAGTCATTTCCATATTGTACTTTAGCTATCTCTATAGCTTTAGCTCCAGTCTCTCCTCTAAGTATGAACTTTCATTAATGGATAATGGATAATGGATAATTGATAATTACCTCTCCCTCAAAGGAAGAGGATTGACCAATAAGGAAAAGATTTATTTTTTTCCCTTTTCCGGTACAGATCTTAGGTCTCGACGAAAGAGTAACACTCCTCCAATTACAGCCAAAATCTTCAAAAGACCTAGGTGTGAAAAAGATATAGATTTTTTGCAGCGGTAGGGAACAGGGAACAAGGAACAGGGAACAAAAGACAGAAATACTTAAGCGCAATAAAAAAACTTAAATTTCCTGTAGATATTCACCCTTTGGTTTACACAAATGATATCAGTGTAAAACATCAGGCATCAGTATCAACTCCTAAAACCGCATATCCTGCAATGCAGTGACAAATTCGACATGAGCAAAATCAGTAGCAGCGCGATCGCCACCTTCCTTTCTTTTGCGATCCTTGTCAACGAAAAATTTAGTCACCTCTCCCAACGCTCTTCCCTATTTACAATATGTTTATGTTTTGCTATTTTTTCTTAACTTTGCAATAATAATTATATATAGCAATATGATTTGAATTGTGAGATATTGGCAAGTTTTAGGGAACAGGGAACGCTTAACTGGGAACAGAAAAGAAGAAAAAAATGTATTTTATAAGTATGATAAATGCTATATTCCATACTTTTAAGGAATATCTCAATTCTCACATCTGATTCCTGATTGCTATAATAAAATTTGATGAAATTAAGCATAGCATAATTCAACAAAAAATCACTTAAACTAATTTTATGATTACCCAAATAATGTGAATTTTTATTATATAATTATTGTCAATATGCCAGAAGATTCTATAATCAAATGATCATTTATATGCTAATATAATCTAACTCCTTAGATTAATATTTCAATGAATATTAGTCGCAAGTATTCAGGAAAAATATATTATTTGTTAGTCACTAAAAACTGATAAATAATAACTGTTAACTAATAATTGAAAAAGATGAATTATCTTAATCGCCGTCAATTTATTCAATATAGTACCCTAGCTATTAGCACTAGCATTTTAACAAGTTGTGCTAGTGCTAAAAACACCACTTCTACAGTTGAAAATAACAAAAATCTTGACAAAGTTACCTATGGAACTAATTGGTATGCTCAAGCCGAACATGGAGGTTTTTACCAAGCAATAGCTACAGGAATTTACGAAGATTATGGTTTAGATGTCACCATTAAAATGGGAAATGCTCAAGTGAATGGAACTCAACTATTAGTAGGAGGTGCAATTGACTTTTATATGGGATTTGGAATTGAGGCAATTAGTTCTGTAGAAGCAGGAATTCCTACCATTACAGTTGCAGCTATTTTTCAAAAAGACCCCCAAGTATTAATAGCTCATCCAGGAGTAGGAAATGACTCTTTAGAACAACTAAAAGGTAAGCCGATTTTAGTATCATCTTTAGCGGAAAAAGGCTATTGGCAATTTCTCAAAACTAAGTTTGGTTATACAGACGACCAGAGACGTCCTTATAACTTTAATGTAGCTCCTTTTCTAGTAGATAAAAACTCAATTCAGCAAGGTTATTTGACATCTGAACCTTTCACAATTGAAAAAAAAGGAGGCTTTAAACCTGTGGTTATGTTATTAGCAGATGCTGGTTATACACCTTATGCTACTACTATAGAAACAACCAAAGAAATGGTAGAAAAAAATCCTGATTTAGTCCAGAGATTTGTCGATGCTTCTCTTAAAGGTTGGTACAGTTATTTAGAAAATCCAGAACCAGCTAATCAGTTAATAAAAAAAGATAATCCAGAAATGACAGATGAGTTATTAGCTTATAGTTTAGCACAAATGAAAGAATATGGTATTTTAATTTCAGGGGATGCTGTCACAAAAGGTATTGGTGCGATGACCGATGAAAGGTGGAAATCATTCTTTGATAGTGTAGTAGAATCAGGAATAATTAAGCCAGAGACTAACTATAAAGAAGCTTTTACTTTGGAGTTTGTGAATAAGGGAGCATTGATAATTAATAATTAATAATTAATAATGGATAATTAATAATGGATAATGGATAATTAATAATGGATAATGGATAATTAGGCATACTTACAAAAGGTTCTCAAGGCTGACCAAGGATTTCAATATTTTGCTAATAGTTTAAGTCATCTTAAGATGACTTTTGAGGAGTATGACATCTTTTTATTCAGTGCAACTTGATATTATCCCGCTGTTCAAAAATCTGGATTTTTAGAGAATCTCTTAGAGCTAGTTTTCATTATCTATTATCAATTAATGAAGCTGATATCTGACAGCGAATAGTTGAATACTTACCAGTAACTTATTTTGACAACTGACAACTAAAAAGAGGTAAATTATGTCTATAAATCTGAGTAAAGGTGAACGATTAAATCTGTCCAAAGAATCTCCTAATTTAGTCCAAGCTGGTATTGGGTTAGGATGGGATGTAAATACCACAGACACAGGGTCAGAATTTGACTTAGATGCTTCTGTATTTATGTTAGGAGATAATGGCAAAATACCTACAGAAAAATACTTTGTTTTCTACAATAACTTAACATCACCAGATGGTTCAATTAAACATTCTGGAGATAGTAGAACCGGAGAAGGTTCAGGAGATGATGAAGTAATAGAAATTGATTTACAAAAAGTAGATTCAGCCATTCAAGAAATAATTTTTGTTGTGACTATCCATGAAGCAGATGCTAGAAGACAAAACTTTGGGCAAGTTAGAAATTCTTTTATTAGAATCTATGATATTTCTACAGGACAAGAAATAGCTAAATATGAATTAGAAGAAGATTTTTCCAGAGAAACAGCTCTAGAATTTGGGAGACTTTACCGTAAAGAGAATGACTGGAGATTCCAAGCTGTAGGACAAGGTTATAATTCTGGATTACAAGGATTTGTTGATAAATATGCTTCTTAAAATTAGGAAAAAATTGATATATGATATATTTTCCTCAACAAATTAGAAAATACAGATTTATTTAGTAGAAAATATCCACAGAGTATTTATGAATGACTAAATATATTTGTTGAGTAAAGTTAACTGTTTTTCAAAACTTAATCTAGTCAAAAACTTTGATTGTTTGTTAAAGAATTTCAAATAGTTATTGATCTGAGAACCGATAAAGCGATCGCTTGACAAATTGATACATAAGTTTTTCTTGAGTTATTATCTACCAAAAAATTACTCATAATAACTCAAGAAAAATAATTATTTTACTCAGTCTTTTGTCTTGAAAACTCCCGTAAATTATTGACTTAGTATTAACAAACTTGGTATAATTTAATTTAAACACTTAAGCTGATATATATAAACATGACCCAACCAATATTATCAATTGTAGTACCCACAAGGGAAGGACTTCCTGAATATTGGATCGAAACTCTTGCAAAAGTTAATGGAGATGTGGAATTTATTTTAGTCCATCCACCAGGAATGAAAAAACTGGCAATTAGTGACCCTCGAATGCAGCAAATCAATAGTTCATTTCGAGGAGAAATAATTCAAAGAATGACAGGGATGATGAATGCTTCAGGAACATATTTGTTAACAGTAAATTGTGATGAACTTTTGCATCCAGATATTTTAGAAATAACCAAGGAATATTTTACTAGATTTCCTGATAATTGGGTTTTAAGACTTAATAGAGAAGAGGTAAAATACGGTGATGAAGCTCGGTTAAACTCTCCTTGGGAGCCGATATTTAATATTAGCGAAATGAAGACTTGTAGTGTCATAACAGGCGATCAACACTTACAGAATCAACCAAATTATATGGTGGAAATACCCATAGCTCCTTTGGATAATAAATTCGATCCCTTGTGTTTTTTAGGGAGAAGAAAAGATCATCAAGGATGGCATACAGAAAACTTTGATAAAAAGGTATGGAAAAATGAAATGGTACAAGCTACTTTAGCAGATATTAGAGATGCAATGATTTTGTCTGGACCTTTTAAATATTTTCCTTTCTGGTGTTTAGATAGATTATTAGGACTGTCTCTTCAGGCAAAGTTTTATGAGCAAGGAAAAATCATTGGTCATAAGTTACCTAAACCAGAACAAATTCGGATTGAGGATAATCCTCCTGAATATAAAAGAAGTAAAAGATTTTATGTATTTGCTGAACTTTTGTTACTGAAAAATAATCCCCAATATGGGTATCTTTGGAATTTGATTTTAGCTCAATTGACAGAAATACCTGTGAGGGCAGTTTCTTCTATTACTCGACAGTTATCTAAAAAGAAAATGCAGAAAATTCCTAATAGCTAAAAGACAAATAAGTAGAATAAATTTATCGCTACAT
>JBFRWR010000594.1:0-8353 GCA_051439685.1 Trichodesmium sp. | reverse complement strand
ATGAAAAGTAGCCATACATGAAAATTTGTGGAAAATCAAAGGTTTGACGGTGTGTAAACAGCTCGAACAAATATTTGATTAGAGTATACCATTTCTGGCTTTTCACGAATGAAATAGGATTGCTATAGGTAATTATAAACATCAAAAATCTAATTATCGGTTATTTTAGTTATGGGTTAGCTAGAGACATTAAAAATTATTTAATTATTAATAATTAAATAATTCTGGTTTAAAGCCTCCCCTTTTAAGGGGAAAAAAGAAATGATATTTCCCGATATTCAATCCTCTCGGTTTTAACCAGAGGTAATTATCAATTATCCATTATAAATTATCAATTAATGAAAGGATAATTGTTGCTATCTATAATTGATAGAGAATAACTACAAGATTGAAATGTATAAACTTATTTAATGAACGAGAGCTAAATCTTATTATTTAAGTAATCAAAGCCGACTGTTTTTTTTAATACGATTCTATTTGTTTGGCGAAAAAGTAATTATTAACTATTGAAAAATCCTATAGGGATTGCTATATTCTAAAACACAGTTAAAAATATAGGAATTTCTAACTAAATAGAAATTTATGCAAATAATAGATTGGCTAATTGTTTTACTATACCTGATCCTAACAATGTGGATGGGACTATATTTATCTCGTAAAGGTTCAAAAAGTTTAGCAGACTTCTTTGTTTCTGGGCGATCGCTTCCTTGGTGGTTAGCAGGTACAAGTATGGCAGCCACAACTTTCTCTATAGATACCCCACTCTACATTACAGGAGTTGTGGCCAACCGAGGCATTGCTGGTAATTGGGAATGGTGGACTTTTGGCATTTCTCATGTAATAATGATCTATATTTTTGCCAAAATGTGGCGACGTTCGGAAGTTATTACTGATGCGGAATTAACTGAAATTCGTTACGGCGGAAATATGGCAGCTATTCTCCGAGGAGTTAAAGCTTTTATCTTTGCTATTCCCATGAATTGTATTGCCATTGGCTATGCTATGTTAGCTATGGTTAAAGTTGTCGAAGCGATGGAAATTTGGCAAAGTTTAGGTTTTGATACTGATGCTAATAATCTTAAATTATTCAGTGTTATTGGAGTAAGTATATTTGTTTTAATTTATGCTGGTTTATCTGGTTTATGGGGAGTAGTTGCTACAGATTTTTTCCAATTTTTCCTAGCACTTTTTGGCGCAATTATTGTCGCTTTTTTTGCTGTTAATAGTGTGGGTGGAATCCAAGAATTAATAACTCAAATTCCTGAAGTTATGCCAGACAAAGATATTTTATCTCTTTCACCTTTAACTATTGGTGGAGATGGCAATTCTTGGATTACTTTTAGCAAAACAGCAGGCATAACTGCTAGTACATTTCTTGCTTATATTGCCATTCAATGGTGGTCTTGGAGAAGGAGTGATGGAGGGGGAGAATTTGTACAAAGATTTGCTGCTGCTAAAAATGAAACAGAAGCAGAAAAAGCAGCTTGGTTATTTAACATAATGCACTATATTATTAGAACTTGGCCTTGGATTTTAGTTGCTTTAGCTTCTATTGTAATTTACCCTAATTTAGAAGACAAAGAATTGGGTTATCCCAAGTTAATGATTGATTTTCTTTCCCCAGGAATTTTAGGTTTAGTTGTTGCTTCTTTAGTGGCAGCATTTATGAGTACCGTTTCTACTTCTATTAACTGGGGAGCTTCCTTTATTACTAACGATTTATATCGCAGATTTATTAAACCTGATGCGACTCAAGAACAATTAGTTTTTATCGGGCGACTTTCTACTGTATTAGTAACAGTTTTAGGAGGTATTGCTGCATTTTTCGCTACGGATGTGGCGACAGTATTTAGGTTAGTAATAGCTATTGGCACAGGTTCAGGTTTAGTATTAATTTTACGTTGGTTTTGGTGGCGGGTAAATGCAGCAGCAGAATTAACTGCTATTGTTAGTAGCTTTTTTGTGGGAATGGCAACCAGTTTAGTTCCAGCTTTGAAAATAGAAGATTTTGGGTTGCGGATTATTTTTATTACTGTCACCGTCACAGTTTTGTGGGTAGTGGCAATGTTGGTTGCACCTCAAGAGTCTGAAGCAACTTTAGAAGAATTTTATCGGCGAGTGCGCCCTGGTGGTCCCGGTTGGCAACAGCAAAGAGCAAACACTGGTTTAACTCCAGCACAGGATTTGGGTAAGGATTTACAAAAAGTTTTAGCATCTATATTATTCTTGTTTGGGGCATTGTTGACAACTGGTGGTTTCCTGTTGCTCAAGCCAATTATTGGTTGGATATTCCTGGTTATTGCGGTTGTCAGTGGGATGTGGTTGCGACAACTCAATAAATCGAAAATTTTACCCATGCCAAGACCAGGATTAGATGATGAGGATGTATGGTAGGACTTACTCACAGACGCTATCTTTTATTAATGGATAATGGATAATTGATAATTGATAATTACCTCTGGTTAAAACCGTTACGGAATTGAATATCAGGAAATATTATAGCATTTCCCAAGAAGCGTGAGGTACAGATTTGATAATTACAATTTTACCAGTGCGAGCATCTTGCTCCCGTGGGTGTACCTCACGCTTAGTGAAATCCGCTATATTTCTTTTTTTCCTTTAAAAGGTGAGGCTTTAAACCTGAATTATTTAATTGTTAATTATTAGTAATTAATAATTCGGTAAATGCTTTGGGTACATCCTATTGAATTGATTTTATAAACAGTATCTAAGGAGTTTTTCAATGACTAATGATCACACAATTCCCACTACAATTTCCTCAGAAGCACAGGCAGTGTTAAAACTGTTACCGTTAGAGGGAGATACTATTCCTGCTCCTGAAGATTTTGATGCTTGGAAAAAATTATGGGAGAAAAAGGAAGAAAGTAAAAAAGAGGATAATGCAAAGGTTGTTGACTATTACAAACCAGTTGTTGAAAAGAGAACATTAGGTGGTGTACCCGTTCTCGATATCAAACCGAAAAACTGGCAAGACAATGGCAAAGTTCTTGTTTATGCTCATGGAGGTGGGTACGTTTTATTTAGTGCTGCATCTACCCTCATCAGTTCAGTACCTGTTGCCGATGCTACAAAATTACGAGTGGTGTCTGTTGATTATACCTTAGCTCCCTTTGCCAAATGGGATGAGATTACAGATCAGGTAATTCAGGTAATTAAAGCCTTAATAACAGAAGGTTATAACCTGAATAATATAGGGATTTATGGAGATTCGGCTGGGGGTGGACTGGCTGCTGGAACCGTACTCAAAATGCGTGACCAGGGTTTAGGAATGCCTGGTACAGTGGTACTTTGGTCGCCCTGGTCAGATATTACGGAAACAGGTGATACTTATGCTACTCTCAAAAATCACGACCCAATAATATTGAAATGCTACTCCTTGACTAACATGGCTAATGCTTACGCCGATCCTGTAGATCAGAAAAATCCTTACGTTTCTCCTGTTTATGGGGATTATACCAAAGGTTTTCCTCCAACTTTGATTCAGGTTGGCACAAAAGAAATTTTCTTGAGTAATTCTGTTCGTCATTATCAAGCTCTCGATCAGGCCAATATATTAGTTAAGTTAGACCCGTATGAGGGAATGTGGCACGTCTTTCAAGGACTTACCTGGGAGTTACCAGAGTCAGAGTTAGCACGACAAAAGATGGCTGTTTTTTTGGCAGAGCATCTCAACTATAAAAATGTCTAAGTATTGCTACAATTAAATTCAGAGAAGTCCTCACTTCTGTGTAACTTCCCTACAGGTAAATTTGATTTTGATAGTTAAAAAATTATGCAAATTTTTCGTCAGTATATTGCTCCATTTATCGTAGTAGTTATCTTTTTACTAGCTATGGTGGCAGTTAGTGCCCGAATTTTTCTTCCAGGAGACCTCGCAGCTCCTGCTCCTACAGAGGAGTTAAGTTATCCCCAAGAAGAAGCAATGTTGTCTACACCTAATATTTATTTCTCCTAACATCAGTGGCGCGGAAATTAATACCAGGTTATCAACTACGACAGGGTTCAACTTTAAACCGAGCAATGCTAGTCAAGTTTATGAGTCGCACTTACCGGGAACTTTTCCCGGAGCAAGACTTTAGTCATCTAGCACAAACTGTTGATCGCTACTTATCCTCTCAAACTCCGCTCTGGTGGGTTGAAACTATGGCTAAACCTACAACTTCACCAGTAGCTTGTTTGTGGGTAGGTAGTGCCATAGATCAAGTTGAAGGCGATCGCGTAACTCATATTTTTCTGTTATACGTTTCCCCCCAACATCGAAGACTCGGTATCGGTTCAGCTCTAGTAACTCATGCCGAAAATTGGGCAAAAGCTAGAGGCGATCGACAAATTGGTTTACAAGTATTTATTTCAAATCAACCCGCTCTTAACCTTTACCAAAAATTAGGCTTTGAGTCTGAGTCTGTATTAATGGTCAAATCTCTAGAGGAAGGAAGAAGGTCAATTTAACAGGAAAATACTAAGACTATTAGACATCTGGTGATAATTAAAAATCAAATCAATTATCGTAAATAAGTAATTAGGGTTTGCGCTCAAAAGTCTTATGGGTGAGGGTAGGAGTCAGGAGACAGGAGGAGTAAGGAATGAGCGAGGAGGCAGTCGGATATTTTATCCCTTGATTTTTCTGCCATAAGTCAGCCTAAAATCCTAACTTTTGCCGCTCTAGAGACTGAAAACCTTGCACTTTTTCAGGATTTAAAAAGGCACTTGCCTTTATCTATCAATACTTTGAGATTTATGAGCGCAAGCCCTAATTAATTATTTTCCCTAATTCCCTACTCCCTACTCCCTAACCCCTGGAGATGTCTATTCAAGGATGCAATTATAATGAATAAATCTTCTCTAAAGTTACCCAAGTGGTTACGCAATGGTCTGATGTTTCCACTGTTTTTTCTCAATGGTTGGCTGTTTATAATTTTTCTGAATTATCTACAACCAATGGTAAGTATTTTCTTCCTCTCTGTCATTCTGGCAATTTTGCTAGATTATCCTATGCAATTTTTACAGAGACGAAAGTTGCCGAGAGCTTGGAGCTTAACAATAGTTTTATTAATAGGATTATTACTAATTATTGGCTTAGGGTTGTTAGTCATACCCGCATTAGTTAAGCAAATTGGAGACTTTATTTCTTTACTACCGAAATCCCTAGAATCAGCTTCAGGATTAGTAAATCTAATTCAAGACTTACCTGCTTCTGAACAACTAGGAATTGACTGGAGTCAACTTCAGCAGGAACTTACTCAAAGACTAACAAGTATTTTAAAATCTTTATTTAGTGGATTCTTAGGCATATTTATGGGAGGTCTCAATAGCGGACTAACCCTATTTTTTATCATCGTTTTGACCATTTTTCTATTAATTGGTGGCGAACAAGCTTGGAATGGGGCAATGAATTGGTTTTCTCCCTGGTGGCAAAGTCGTCTCCGAGGTGTAGTTCCCATGAAACTGAGACGGTTTATTGGGGGTCAGGTAATGATTGCCGTCAGTTTTAGTTTTGCCTTGGCAGTGATATTTACCCTGATAGGAGTACCTGCGGGATTAATGTTCGGTTTTTTGATTGGTATGGCTAGTCTGTTTCCTTTTATGGGAGCGATCGCCCAGGTTTCTGTAAGTTTGTTTATCATGCTTCAGGATGTGACAAGTGGTTTGCAAGTATTTCTTATTGCTCTAGTTTTGGGACAAATTGTTGATAATGTTGTCACTCCAAAAGTTATGGGAGAGCTTGTGGGAGTCAATCCTATTTGGTTATTGTTTGCTGTTTTTATTGGGGGGAAATTGGCAGGTTTTGTTGGTATTTTGTTAGCTGTTCCAGTTGCTAGTATTATTAAGGATATTGTTGATGATATGTTAGGTTTGACTCCAGAAAAGGAGAAATTAGAATTAGAGAGGGCTGTTGCTAAAGTTCCAGAAGATATTGATAATATATCTTAACTAGGGTTTCGGTATGTATGGAAAGTCTTTTTGTTGAGTAGGGGTAATTCATGAATTACCCCTACAGGATTAGGGGCAATATCTGTCAATATTTTTATATTTCATCATAATCCTAACTATTTCAATAAAGGTTCTTTACCCCTAAAATTTTCTTTACTTAAATTCACTATTTTATCGCCTTTTTCAACTTATCAAATATACTTGATTTTTCAAGATTATTTAATCTCCATCATACCAGGAATTAAAACTATCAATACTATTAAAAACCTATATCATCTAGAGCTGTTTCTGCTGCTGCAAATAATTCATTATCTGATACATATCGCCAGTCTATATCTCCTATTTCCTGATAGAAAGTCTGGTCATAAGCACGGGTTTGAATTACTACTGGCATCGGGACTGCATGACCTAATACTAAAGCTTGTTGTTTAGAGTCTAATTTTGCCAAAACAGACCGCAAACTATGACCGCCAGAAACTCCAGTAAAAATCGAATCAATATCTTTATCATCATTCAATAAAGCCGTAATTCTTGTACCTATTTGAGACATAACTTCCGCATCTATTCCTGAAGGTCTTTGGTCTACAACTAACAGAGTTACAAAATATTTCCGCATCTCTCTAGCAATAGTGCCAAAAATAGTTGAACGGACTATAGCAGGGTCGAGAAAACGGTGAGCTTCTTCAATAGTTATGACTAATTGCTGAGGACGGTCATTGGGATTTTTAGAACTTAAAAACTTATCTGCTTTTCGTACATAACTATTATGAATTCTGCGAGTAATCATATTAGCAGCCAACATATAAGAAAGCATATTTGACTGGGAACCAAATTCAATAATAACGTGTCTACCTGCGTCTAAAGATTCTAATATTTCCTCAATATAATTATTAGTCTTTTTTGTCTGCATATATTTCAGAGTATCCAGTCGTAACAATTTCCTTTGCAACGACATAATCGAACCTTTATGACCTCTTTTTTCATCACAAAATATTTGGATATCTTCATTCGTCATTTCCAATAATTGAGTAATCCAAGACTTGCCAAATTCGCTTCTGAGAATATTTGCACTGTCAATACTTGCCTCAGACAAATTTAATTCTCTTTGCACCAACCCAATATCTTCTACCTCAATTTGGTCATAACTAAGATAAAGTTCTCGTGCATCCCGCACCCCTCTCCGTTTAGTTGATTCTGGGTCAAGCGTCCAAAGTTCTACCCGTTCAGGAAATAATTGTCTTAAACCTTTTACTGTATTAATTTGTTTTCCTTCTGCCATTGCCTCCCAACCATATTCGGAGTGCATATCAAAGATTAAATTTACCGCTGCATCTTTCCGAATAATTCCTGATAAAAGTAACCGAGTCAAAAAAGATTTACCAGTTCCAGACTTCCCAAAAATCCCATTACTCCGTTCTACCAATCTATCTAAATCTAAACAAACAGGTACATCCATATCAATAGGTTTTCCTACAGCAAAATTCCGGCGACTGGGGTCATCTTCCCTGCCAAAAACTAAACTAAAATCTCTAACACTAGCTTCATAAACTTGGGAAAAATGACTAGGAATAGTTTTAACTGGCATTAATTTAATTTCGGCACTGGTTTGAGCTTCAAATGATGCTAAATTTTCTAAAGATAGGGATTTTTGTTGATTGCCATTATTGCCATTATTATTAAAATATAGCTGTGATTTTTCTGGTTCAATAACTAACATTAACATTGGGGCAAGTTCGATAGTTCCGTAGGTGCTACCTCCAGCTAAAACAGATTGTAAAAAATCATCCGTCGGTAGGGGAGGATTAATCATTATGCGATCGCTTGAAGTTCCTAATGAGACATCAGTGAGCATACAGAAAAAGTGAACGCGGACTCCTTTAACAACTAAAAATTTGCCAACTCGCATATCTTCTACTAAGACGTCTGGGTGGAGTCGTACTTCTAATCCTTGACTGAGTGAACCTTGAATTACTGAGCCTAATGGTTGTTCAAATTCCATGTAGATTTCTTGATTTTTTTGGGGTGCTAGATCAAATCGTAAATGTACTTCCAAAGGGTGAAAAAATACTCATTGGTGAAGTGCCATTAAAAGGACTATTCATCTGCATATTTCTGAAAGGTGAAAAAATATTTATTAGTGAATTATTTAACGCCTAACTTTTGGGTTTAAGCTCTCCTACTCTACCACTCAATTAATTAATTTCCAGACTTGGGAGCTATTTTTAATTTAGCTGTAAACTTAACACCAAATTCCATTCCCAGTTCCAATTCTGCTTCCCATGTTAAATTACGCTTTTCACAAGCTCGTGAAAATTCGTCATAAACTTTATCGACAAGTTCGCTTAAATCTTCTATTACTTGTTCTTCATCTATCATAAATGGAGCCAGAATAACTTCTTCT
>JBFRWR010000593.1:0-11641 GCA_051439685.1 Trichodesmium sp. | reverse complement strand
CTATATGACTCCTGTACGGACGTTGCATGCAACGTCCCTACGACTCCTATTTCCTATCTCCTGTCTCCTGTCTCCTGTCTCCTGACTCCTCCCTAATTATTTATAACTGTTCAACCGAACATGATATGAGACTCACCCCTAACCGCTTCTAGTGGACTGACACAGCTAAAATGGTGCATTTGGGAATTAGGACTTGTAGGGGCGGGTTTCACCATTAAGTTAACGAGCTTTCACATTGAGTTAGATAAACCCGCCCCTACTGTTACACCATTTACAGCGGTTTTCATTTGAATAGACGTTGCATGCAAGGTCTCTACGGGGTTATAGTAAATGTATTTATTTAAAAAAAGCTGAATGCTGACTGCTCATAGCTAAATGCTAACGCTTTTCTCGATACAAACGCAGACCATATTTTCCAGCGGGAGTAGCTTGTAAATCTTGAATTACTTCTGCCATTTCTCCAGGAAGTTGTGAGATTAATTGAGGTTTAATAAAGTGTTCTGGTGGCATTAAAAGAGGAGCTGAAAGTGCAGCAAAAGTTAAATCTGCTGCAGAAAAACTATCTCCTACTAAGTAGGAACGACTGTCCGATAATCGCTGACTGACTAATTCAAAAATCCTCTTGATTTCTGTCAAAGATTTAGCAGCATTTTCGGCTGTTATTTGCATTCTTTTTTGGAGAAATTTGCTCATAAAAGGAAAGAATAAAGTAAACCCAATCTTTTCAAACCAAGGTGTATTTTTACAGAATCCTATTCGCATCGCTTGACGATTCTTTATCAGATAAAAGTAGCACCAGGTTCTGACAGCAGGACCTAATTTTTTATCAAATAATTCTTCTAATTTTTCAACTTCTTCTCTTAATTCAGGAATGTTTGGATATAATTTTTGTTCTTCTGGAACTATACCACTAAGATAGTGCAAAATATCTGTTGAATCAACGAAATTACCATGAGTTTCTGTGACTAAAATTGGAACGGTCTTACCATCATATTTTATAGTAGCAAATCTATGAAATATAGGAACATGAGATTCTTCTATATAAGATATTTTTAGTCTGTCTAATGTCCAACGTGCTTTCTCACAATAATGACTAATCGGAATAGTAATTAGACGATAATTTTGGGGATTCATAAAGTATTTATTTGTGAATTAATCAAACAAAAATAGTAAGCATTCAGCTTTTCCTGCGGAATGCTGCACAAACAGTTTTTAACTGTACTTTGATATTTTTTAGAATATAAAAACTTGATTTTAGTTAGCAGCTATCTTACCTATTTCTTTCCTGCGGAATGCTAAACAAACATAAGTTTTAATTTTACTTGAAGATTATCCTGAGTGTGTGATAATCGGTTAATATATAATCTGGATAATTACTATACTCAAGTCATTGCGACTGGAATGGAGTGGAAGGTTTCACTTTCCTACGGAATGCTAAAGCAAACGTGACATGAATGCGCAGCATTCCGTTAAGGAAAGCAATCTCCGCACACCCCTGAGATTGCTTCCTATCGTCGCTGCGGACGACTGTTCAACCGGATTCTATATAACTCATATCTGATAGCTGATGGCTGAAAGCTTACGAAAAATATTTATCTTCTATGAGATTGATTGATTTTTTACTTCTTCTTTTTTGTTTATTTCTTCTTTCTTCTCTAATACAGCATTCCTAAAACCCAGGACGACTAAAATATTAGATAGTGTTAAAAATACTTCAGCACTACCATGTAACCAATCAATATTTGCTAAAGATTCACCATAAACTTGTTTAGCATAAATTCCCGCAGGAATAGTTACACCGACAAATACTAAAGTTCCATAAAATCCAATTAATGCTAAACGAGGAGTTTTACCTGAACGAGTCAGATACCAGAGAAAACCTAAGTAAGGAAATAAAGAAAGAGCAAATAGAGTATCTTTAGAAATCATATTTTGAGAACTATTTAAAATTTAAGAATGACCAAAAATTAACCAGGAAAAAAATCAATTACTGAAAAATCAAAGAAAACAAATTCTTCTGAATAAATCCTCTTTTTTTTAAGAAGAGGTAATTAAGGTTTGCGTCTAGAAAGTTTTTTTTGTAAAATGTTTCATAATTAATTAGCAGAGGAATAATTATTAATCATTACAGATTGTTTGTAAAAGAAATATCAATTAAGTAGATAGGTAACAGGGAACAGGTAGGAAGAAATAATCGACAACTATTTTTCTTAAAAATAAAGCAATGTATCTATCTACCAGATTTCAATCCCTTGAATTAGTAAGAATTGCTATACTTTGGTAACTACTCACTCTTTGAATACTTATTTTACAAACAGTCTATTAATTATTAATTATTAATTTTTAATTGTTAATTATTAATTATTAATTATTGAACACTATCTGTATTTCCCTTTTTACTATCAGAAAATATCCACCAAGCAGCAGCTAATAAGGTAAAATTTCCCAACAAAGTCATAGAAGCTTGGAGAGTAACTAACCATTCCAAATTAGGGTCATTATCAAAATAATGCCAAGTACAAGCACACATCGCACTAACTAATGCAGGTAACATCGCAAATGATAAACCATACCAGGTAGAGTTCCGGGTCATATTACCATAAATCGAAATAAACCAGATAGCGGCTATCCATTCAATAACACTAGAAACATGAATAATCCAAGTAGGAATAGATAAAGCGTTCATATTAAAAAATCTGAATTTTCAGCCCTTAATTTCGGTATTCTATAAGTTTAGTATAAATTAGTATAGTAGTTCCCAAAAAACTTAAGGTATAAAGTTTTAGGTTTGAGGGAACAGAGGAATAAAAAGATAAAGATAACTATACCTCATAAGCTTGAGAAACGCTATATAGCTATATATGTAAAGGAAAAAATTAGACAAATGCAAGTAATTTTATGTGGTTATTACGGCAAAGGTAATGGAGGAGATGAAGCTTTATTAGCTTCTTTATTACAAATGTTGCCAGATAATGTTAAACCTTACGTTTTGTCTGGGAACCCCAGGGAAACTGAACAACGCTACCAAGTCGCAGCAGGCGATCGCTTCAATACATTTAGTATTTTCCAAGCAATGAAGAATTCAGATGTATTTATCTGGGGTGGTGGGAGTTTAATTCAAGATGCTACAAGTCTTGCTAGTCCTTTTTATTATGCAGGTTTAATGGGAATAGCTGCCAAAATGGGCTTAAAAACAATTGCTTGGGCGCAAGGTATTGGCCCTTTAAATCATAAAATTACTCAATTTTTGGCAGAGCAATGTTTAAAAAATTGTACTATGGTTAGTCTCAGGGATGGACGTTCTGCAGAAATGGTTGCTCAATGGAATATTCCTTTTACTTTAGCTCCCGATCCAGTTTGGGCGTTAGATATTGCCCCAGTCCCCGGTTTATGGGATTTACCTGCGCCGAGAGTAGCGGTAAGTTTGAGACCTCATCCTTTACTTACTCCAGCACGTTTAAATGTTTTGACTGAAGCTTTAATTTCGTTTCAAAAAGCTACTCAAGCGTTTATTATTTTATTGCCATTTCAACCAATTAAAGATTTAAAAATTGCTGAATTTATTCATCAAAAATTACCGGATAATAGTCAGATTTTAACTATAGAAGACCCTAGAGTTTTAAAGGGAGTTTTTCGAGGTGTGGAAATGGTAATAGGGATGCGTTTTCACAGTTTAATTATGGGAGCTGCAGAGGAATGTCGTTGTTTTGCTATTAGTTACGATCCAAAAGTTAGTCAGTTAATGGCAGAGTTAGAAATTCCTGGATGGGAGTTAGCTGAATTACCAGAAGATGCTAATTTAATTAGTAAGATTTGGATTGATAATTATGCTAATGGTGATGCTTTATTACCAGATAGAATAAACTTTTTTCAGGAACGAGCTTTGATTCATCAGGAGGTATTATATTCTGTTTTGTTGGATTGAATAAGTACAATAGTATTACATGCAAATCAACTTATTAAATATCAACCATTTTTTCTACCAAATAACATATTAAACACATGAGATGTTTGATAATATTTCCCTAACTCTAACTTAATTAACTGATTACTTTTGTCTGAAGTAATTAAATAACTTTCATATTTTAAAGTATTCATAAATTCTCTCAGCTCGGCTTCATTAGTTCCCATTTGTTTTAATCCAAATCTATTAATTTCACAAATAATGTAGGGAACATTGTATTTTGATATTGTATTAACTGCCCCTTTGATTACATTAACTTCTGCTCCTTCAGTATCAATTTTAATAATCTTTATCTGACTAATATCTTGTTGCTGACTGAGAATATCATCTAGAGTAGATTGTTGAATATTTTGCATTGTTTGACTTTGCAAACTTTTTTGATTAAATGGATGTTTACCCACATCCCATAAAGCATGACCTCCATCATTATCTTGATTGAAAAATAAATGTGTTTCTTTAGATTCTGAACTAAGAGCTAAATTAAATAATTGAATATTACTTAGATTATTAAGACTGATATTTTCTAAGATTTTTTGATAGTTCGATAATTCTGGCTCAAAAGCAAAAACTTTACCCTCATTACCTACTATTTTTGCAGCTAAAACTGAGTAATAACCGATATGAGTGCCAATATCAATAAAACAGTCACCTTTTTCTAGAAACCTATAAATTAATTGTAATACTTCAGATTCATAAGTTTGCCCTTTTTGAAAAGAATCAAGCATTAGTTTCTGAGTAAATTTATTAGAGTCTAGCGACAGCTTGATTTCTTTTTGTGTAGAATTAGATTCCCATTGAATATTGATAATTTGAGAAGAATTTTCTGATTTTATGATAGATTGGTTAATTTTTTTTCTCTGAATCATTGCCCAATAGATATCGGGTCCAATAGGCACATTAAATTTAATATCTAATACTTGTAAAATTTCAAATCCTGTTCTCTTAATTAAATCTAACCACATACTTTTTCCCAATACACTGTAGTGATTTTTATTAGTTTGATGTTGACAACTTGTATCGGGACTAGGTACTTCTAAATATAAATAACCTTCGGGTTTAATTACCCTAGAAATTTCATGTAAAGTAAAATAAGGAAAAATACTATGTTCTAAACAATGCCGACACCAAACAAAGTCAAAATAGTTATCTTCAAAATCTAAAAAAGACTGATCCATTTGATAAACTTGATAACCTTTTTGTTGGCAAATAGCTACATCTTCGTTATTTAAAGTAATTCCAATTGCCGAATAACCATGTCTTTTAAATATTTCTAAAGCGACACCTTGACCACAACCAATATCTAATATTTTCGCTCCTTTAGGTAAAGATATGTTTTTCAGACATACATCAAACATTTGTTGAGTTATTTGACTATGTAGTGTGGTTTGTGGTTCTGGATAAGTATCATTTTTGATTTTCTCTAGAAAGTTTTCGATTTTTTGGATTTGTGATTGATTTAGTTTCATATTATTATAGATAAGGGAAATTTTATTGAGTTGTTTTTTGTGATTAGTTAAAAAAATGATTTACATAATCATTATTCAATTTTTATAGACTGATTATATCTAAATTTAACTGAATTTATAAATCAGCTCTTACAGAATTAGATTAAGTCGTTAATTAGCCATAATAAAAATTATATAACTTTTGCAGTGAGAATATTTTTGACTAAGGAATACTGCGGAAATAAATTTCCCTTTTTCCCTACTTCCTGAATTTTTTATTGTCAGTATTCAAAGAGAAATTATACAGCCGACTTCTGAGCCTTGAAGTAGGATTGTGACAGGCAAGATGCCTGTGTTACAATAATTTTATCATTTAAACTTGTAGATCATTAGTCGGAAATATCCTCGAAATTTCAGAAAATTTCAATTATGGATAATGAGGTAATAATTTTAGACTTTTTCTCTATTTTTTAATCCTTGACAAATTCAACATATATTTCTATATAATAAGAAAGAATTAGTTAGGATATAGACTGATGATAAATATCAAAAAACGGAAATATTTTTCCAACGATTCCCTGTTTATTCCCTGCTAATAGATAGATAAAATGGAGGTGTAAACTTTGGTTAGAGTAAGAGTCAGACAACACGTTAATCCTTTAGCAAGTAAGTATCAACAATCAGTAACTCTACCAAATTTTAGTCATATTTATGATGACATCAATAAACCATTACACTTAGATATTGGATGTGCTAGAGGTAGATTTTTATGGCAAATAGCACAGGTAGAATCTAACTGGAATTTTCTCGGTTTAGAAATTCGGGAACCATTGGTAATAGAAGCTAATAGTTGGCGAGATGAAAAAGGCTTAAATAATTTGCATTATTTGTTTTGTAATGCCAATATTTCTCTAGAAAAAATATTAGAGTCTTTACCAACAGGAATATTACAAAGAGTATCAATTTTATTTCCCGATCCCTGGTTTAAACAACGTCATCAAAGACGGAGAGTTGTACAACCAAAATTAGTAGAGAATTTAGCAAATTATTTAACAACTGGAGGGCAAGTTATTCTTCATTCTGATGTGGAACAAGTTGCCAGAGAAATGTGCGATCGCTTCTCAGCTCATATTCAATTTGAAAGAACATCTGATGAATGGTTGACAGAAAATATTTTGCCTATTTCCTCTGAGAGAGAAATTGCAACTTTGGCTAAAAATAAACCTGTATATCGGGCATTATTTATCCTACAATGATTTTTAGAGGGAATAGGGAATAGGGAATAGGGAATAGGGAATAGGCGGGAGTAATTGATAATTTATATCATGTCCGGTTGAATAGTTATAATTAGAGTTCGTAGTAGGGCTTTAGCCCTCTTCATAACTCAGGGCTAAAGCCCTACTACAAACAAAAACTTTTTTTATCACTGATTATCCTGACATAATATTATAGATAAGAATTGATTTTATTTTTCATTTTTGGAGAGTTCTATTTCTCTCTACTCTACTCGGTACAGCCATTTTCCTGCTGAATGGCAAACATTTTGGCGACAGTATTAGGAAAGAAATTGCTAAGTAGGGACAATTTATGTTTGCGGAGCATTCGGAACGAAATTGCCCCTACAAAAAACACAATTTATAGATATTTTGCGTAAGTCCTGTACAACTATTCAACCGGACATTATATTACTTGACGTTGGGCGACAAATAATTCTTCAATTCCTGCTTCTGCTAAATCTAAAATTTGATTAAGCTGACTCCGACTAAAACTCCCTGCTTCTGCTGTTCCCTGAACTTCAATTAAAGCTGGTTTATTATTCATTACGACATTACAATCAATATCTGCTGCCACATCTTCAGTGTAATTCAAATCTAAATAAGCTTCCCCCTCCAATAACCCTACTGATACAGCAGCAACTTGATACAAAATAGGCGATCGCTCTAACTCTCCTTTTTCTAACAACTTATTAATAGCATTCGCCACAGCTACAAACCCTCCAGTAATAGAAGTAGTGCGAGTACCTGCATCTGCTTGCAAAACATCGGCATCAACCATAATAGTCCGTTCGCCCAATAAATTCATATCAATAGAAGCTCTCAAACTACGTCCGATCAACCTTTGAATTTCTTGGGTGCGTCCAGAAAGTCTCATAAATTCTCGTTGTTGACGTTGGGGAGTTGCACCAGGTAACATTCTATATTCAGCAGTCAACCAACCTTGTCCTGTATCTGCCAAAAATTTAGGTACTCCTGGTTGGATGGTGACAGTGCAAAGTACCTTCGTCTCACCACACTGAGTTAAAACGGAACTGGTGGCAAATTTTGTATAATCTAGCTCAAAACTAATAGGACGTAATTGTTTTTTTTCTCTACCATCAGGACGTTGCCAAGACATAATATTTTTAATTAATAATGGATAATGGATAATGGATAATTGATAATTGATAATTAATAATTAAAGAGAGTTTTTACGCAGCCCAATTACTGTTATTCATTGTTCACTGTTCATTATCAATTAATGAACCAATCCTCTTATTTATAAGAAGAGGTAATTCGCGCATTCTAAATTCTACATTCTTGAATATTCACAGATAATTACTAATAGACATAGGCGTGATAATTAAAAATAAAATCAATCCCATACGAAGAAATTATTAATTCTTCTCCCCTACTCCCTACTCCCTGCTCCCTACTCCCTCTTTTCCAGAAATGTCTAATTACGGAGAATGTAGTTTCTCTAATATTTGTTTTTGAATTTGATTTACTGATTGCTCTCCATCAATAGTAAGTAGTGTTTTATGATATTTATAGTATTCCAAAATTGGCATAGTACGCTCATAGAATAAATTTATCCGACGTTGTACAATTTCTGGGCCATCATCAGCACGCGATCGCTCCAAACACCGATTCATCAATTCTGCTTCAGAAACTTGTAGATAAATTGCCCAGTTTAGCTTTTGCCCTAGATCGTATAATAAAAAACCCAGCTCTTCTGCTTGAAAAGCTGTTCTCGGATAACCATCTATCAGCCAACCTTGACTAACATCAGACTCTAAAAGTCTTTGACGCACAAACTTAATCATTATCTGGTCTGGTACTAATTCTCCCTTGTCCACATAAGGTTGTGCTAGTTCGCCCAATTCTGTTTGGCTAGCGATCGCCTCTCTGAGAATGTCCCCTATAGAAATTAAAGGAATCTGTAGGTGTTTACATAACCATTGTGCTTGAGTTCCTTTCCCCGCACCTGGACCACCTAAAATTATTAGTCTCATAACACCCTTATCCGGTCAATTTAATATACAGATATATAATCTGGGTCAAAATTTATGATAACCCTCAACAATAGAAATGGACATACATATAGTGTTAAATTTTTGGTATAATTCTAAAAAGCACTATATATTGTAAGATAAGTTTTGTTCTAGGACAAGCTTTAAGTCCAGTTAATTACCTGGCAAAGTCAGTATAAGTCCCAAAAATACATTTTCTTATTAAGATTCTCATAATGGTTGCACAACTACAAACTCCTTCTCTCAATGTTCCTAGTAATTTACCCTACACTGTTCCTGGTTTAGTACAAGTATTTACAAGTAAATATCGTAATTTTTTTACTGATGTCATGGCTCAAGCTTTGAGAATAGCTGGCCAAGGTACACCCGTATTAATTGTACAGTTTCTCAAAGGGGGGATTAATCAGGGACATGAACAACCAGTGCAATTAGGTCAAAATCTAGATTGGGTTCGTTGTGGTTTTCCTGGTTGTATTGATACATCGGATATAGATGAAGCTCATAAAAATTCACTGTTAGATTTATGGCAGTATACTCAAGAAGTTATAAATCAAGAAAAATATTCTTTAGTTGTTCTGGATGAATTAAGTCTGGCAGTTGATTTTGGCCTAATTCCGGAAAATGAGGTGTTAGATTTTCTAGATAAGCGTCCTTCTCATATTGATGTAATTTTGACAGGACCAAATATACCAGAAGAAATTTTGGAAATGGCAGACCAAATTACAGAAATTCGTCGTAGTCATAGACCTTAATTTCAGTTAACAGTTATCAGTTAACAGTTATCAGTAACGACTACTGAAGTCTGAGGTTTGAGACCTAATTTATTGGTCAATAGGAAGCAGGAATTATCAATAAATTTTCCTTAATTGAATTCCGTAGGGGTTTGGTTTCCAAACCCTGTCTAGACTTCTATAAAAAAATGTTCGGGTTATTTTTTAGAATACTACTAAATAAATATCACAAGAATTCAAGAGTGTAGATCATTACTAAATATGACACAAGAAACTTTTTAGGTGACAACAGAAAATTTCCAGTCTAAAAGTTTAATTTAGTATAAAAATTTGATGAGAAATAATAAAATAATAACATAAGTTAATTATTGATGTAAATTTAACGAAAAATGACTCAGATTATTTTAGGAAAACTCAAGCCTTATATAATAGATAGATTAAAAAGTTTAGCTGACAAAAATAATCGTACTTTGGAAGAAGAAATAACAGAAATCTTGGAGCAAGCTTTAGAAACTGAAGTGGAAATTAAGCCGAAATACGAAGGATGGGAACCGGGTTTTTTTGAAGAGGTTATAGGAGGTTGGGCTGGTGAACCTTTAGTCCGAGAACCTCAACCAGAATATCAGGAAAAAGAACCTTTATTATGAGTTATTTATTAGATACTAATGTCTGTATTAAACTCCTCAATAATAGTAATCAAGCAGTTGTTCGGAGATTAGCTGAGGAAAACCCTAAACAAATTTATCTTTGTACGGTGGTTGAGTTTGAGTTATATTATGGAGCATATCGAAGTCAAAAAATTGATGATAATATTGCTAACTTAAAGCGTTTTTTTAATCAATTTACTTTGCTAAATTTCGATAGTAGCTCGGCAAAAATAGCAGGTTATATTCGGGATAAATTAAATAAAAAAGGAACACCAATAGGAGTCTACGATTTGCAAATTGCTTCAATTGCATTGGCGAATGATTTGGTTTTGGTGACACATAATGTGAATGAATTTAGCAGAATTGATAGATTAAAATATGAAGATTGGGAAGTTGTTTAGACTAGCGATCGCCTGATTTATTCAAAAGGCAATTGATACCACAAATCATTTTTATTTTCACTTTTAGGTGTATCGTTAAAGATTATTGGAAAAATTCCTTTGGAAAGTAAAAAATTGGTTATTACACAACCCTCTAATCCAACGGAAAGCATTCAGGTAGAACCTGCTTTACCTAACGGTAATAGTCCAGTGGATATTCTATTGGCAATAGCTGTTTTAATTACAGCGATCGCTAAATTAGTTGAGGTATCTGTTCCAGTAATGAAAAAGAAGAATAAATAAGTTGTTGAATTAACAGCCTAATCAAAAAAACCCGCACTCCCTCAAAAAGAAAGTGTGGGATAAAATCTACAAAATTTTGGTATACATTAACCTATGATGAGGAATCTTTTACCTAAAATTCCTCACCTACTTTTTCTCCATCAATTTCTGACTACTTTCAACCATATTAATAAATTCACTTCGATAACCTTCTAAATCTAAACCCTTCGATTCATTTGCCAACTTCAACACTTCATTAAAACTAGCATCACCTTTATATTCATAATCTCGCAAAATCATCCCATACTGAGCAACAGCTGCCGCAAACTTAAAATCATTTGAAGCATCATCTAAACTCACTCCTTTATCAACAACTGGCTGTTTTATTAACTCAGAAGTTGTACCCTTCGGCTCCTTATAACGCAACTTTACTAACATTAATTCATCACTATTATAAGCTGCTTCATCAACTTGATTATCTTGATACCTCAACTGATCAACTCCCTGCAAATTGACATTACTTTCTACTCCCACTGGAATAACTTCATAAAGTGCCGTAACCGAATGTCCTGCACCTAACTCTCCCGCATCCTTTGTATCATCATTAAAATCTTGAGAACGTAACAGTCGATTTTCATAACCAATTAAACGATAAGCTTGTACTTTTGCCGGATTAAATTCCACTTGAATTTTCACATCTTTAGCAATAGTTAGTAGAGTTCCTCCCATCTCTGTCACTAACACTTTTTTGGCTTCCAACAGATTATCGATATAAGCATAATTCCCATTTCCTTTATTAGCTAATTGTTCCATTTTGGCATCTTTAACATTACCAGTACCAAAACCAAGCACCGTGAGAAAAATTCCTTCATCTCGATAATTTTCGATCATTCTGACTAATTC
>JBFRWR010000592.1:0-10199 GCA_051439685.1 Trichodesmium sp. | reverse complement strand
TCTTAAAGGTTATAGACGATAGAGGAAAAATGTCTGAAAAAAAGTCTCCCTTATCCTCAAATCAGGAAAAATCTTCCTGGTTTGCTGAACAAAATTTAGATAATTGGCATACTCAAATCATGGCAGTACAAACTCGCTTTGATCAAGAGTACCGTGGAGAATCTTTTGAGTTACCCTCGGAAGTCGAGGCAATGCCCATATTTCACGATTATGCCTCTGGTAATCTCACAACAAAAATAGTTTCTCCTTTTTGGGAAATAGCCAAACCTAAGAAAAATCAAAAGTGTTTGGATATTGGTTGTGGGGTGAGTTTTTTGATTTATCCTTGGCGAGATTGGGAGGCTTTTTTTTATGGTCAAGAAATTAGTACCATTGCCAGGGATAATCTGAATCAGAGAGGTTCTCTACTCAATTATAAATTATTTAAAGGAGTAGAACTAGGGCCAGCTCATCAGTTGAAATATGAAGCAAATCAGTTTGACTTGGCGATCGCTACAGGCTTTAGTTGTTATTATCCTCTAGATTATTGGGAAGAGGTATTTAAGGAAGTCAAACGGGTTCTCAAATTAGAATGTCAATTTGTTTTTGATGTGGTTAATCCAGAACAACCAATGGCGGAAAATTGGGCAATCTTAGAAACTTATTTAGGCGCAGAAGTATTTTTGGAACCCTTAGAAAATTGGGAAAAAATGATTAAAGCTAGGGGGGGGAAAATAGTCAAGCGACAACCAGGAGAATTATTTCAGATGTATAAGGTGAAATTTTGAGTGTCGTACATATAGTCTATTCCATGTAATTTTGGTACAGTGATTCTAGTAGATTTGATTAATAAGAATAAAAACTTTATTCCATACTTCAAAAACTATTTAAAAATTTAGTGCCACTGCGCCTCATAAACCACCGAATCCGCTGTAAAAGTTTTATATGCTTAATAGACTGTTTGTAAAACAAATATTAAGAGAACTTAGAGTGACTAAAATCTAAAATAGGTAAGACTTCAAAAGGTTAAAATCTGTTCAATAATGGATAATTGATAATGGATAATTGATAATGGATAATTGATAATTACCTATCGAGAAAAGGAAGAGGATTGAATAGAAGGAAAATTTTTTCTTGCTTCTCCTTGTTCATCATAGGCTTTAAACCTTTACTTTTTGGTAAATATCCAGAGGAGGAAAGGTACATACTATTCCTAGATTTTGAACTGACAAATAGTTGTCTTAATTTCTTCTTTCTTATTACCTGTTCCCAGTTAAGTGTTCCCTATCTCTTTTTTATATTTTCTGATACATTCTATCTCTAATATTAATTATCAAAATTGCTAACTTAGCTCAAGTGAAATCTCAAATTTATCCACAGACTTAAGGTCTAAAAAACTGATTTTTAGAAAATCTAAAATATCTAATTAGTTAAAATGATAATCTTCCCGATTCTTTTCAACAATTAACAATTATCTATTATGACAAATCACGAGGATTAAATAAATTGACTGAAAAGAAAATTTTCCTTGATTTATTCTTAAAAAGAGAAGTTTTCAACCTTAGTTATTATCTTTAGGAATAAATACTTTATTTTTTCCTGGGAAAGTGTTTAGAGATTATTTCATGGCAATAATGCTGTATTTTTGCTTTCACAAACTCCTTCATTTTTAAGTAAAAATTAGGTACTTTTAGACTACACGCACAGACTAAAGTATTTACAGATAAAGGCTTTTAGATTTAATCACCAAGCCCGACCTAATCATCCGGATATTATAGAGTTATCTATTTAACTGCTTTTACTACTTCCTTTTTCCTTTAATTTTTGACTTTTTTTTCTGATTCTTTGATTTTTTCTTTTTATTTTTTCCTCGCTGCTGAACTACTTCTGGTGGTGGACCATAATCTCCATCACTAAAGTATACTCGCTCTACTATATTTTCTGGTTCTACTTCAATCCACAGACGCGCACCTCCAGCTTGACTATTATTAGGTTGATGAGGTTGATAAACTATTTGGCAAGGTCCTTTTATTTTCAGAGCGTGGCAATAATCCTTTTTATCTCCTACCTTCACAGCAAGTGCTGCATATTTAGTTTTATTGTCTCTGTTGTAGTCTATAGTTTTTCTGAGAACATGAATAAAAGTATTAGCTGTGCGCTGATTTTTGTTCCATGTCGGTTCCGGACCTCGACGACCAGGTGTAATTTCTGGCATTTCCCTCTGATTTAGAGGAATCCGCCAAAGCCTTTTGACTTTTTTAGCGCCTACAACACGGCCACTGTTCAATAGAAATCGCAATCTACCTGTCGAGATATTTAGCAGAAAGGCTGCTTCTGTTGTACTGACATATGAGATATCGGTATCATCCATAACTATAACGTTGGGGTTTTGAATAATTTAAGTGATATGAAAAGGAAAATTTTAGGAAGTTTTTTTTGAAAAATAAATTTGGAGTAATTGTGTTTCAGGCGTTAGTAAATCAACAAATTCCACCTATAGTCTAAAATTAGAGGAGATTTTATCGAAAATTCTACAGCCTAGGAAAATTGAAATCTATGAAAGTCGGTAGCCATTATTCAGCACAGACAAATAAATGCCAATTTAGTGTTTGGGCACCTCTACGAGAAAAGTTAGCTGTACATATTGTACATCCTCAAGAAAAATTAATAGCTCTCCAAAAAGATGAATGGGGATATTGGCAAGGAGAAGCAAAAGACATTGACTCGGAAACTCTCTATTTTTACCAATTAGACGGAGAAACTGACCGACCAGACCCCGCCTCTAACTGGCAACCTCAAGGAGTACATGGTCCTTCAAAAATAGTAGACCATCAACAATTTACCTGGAATGATACTTCTTGGCAAAGCATCCCTTTGGCAGAAATGATTATTTATGAACTTCATGTCGGTACTTTTACTCCCGAAGGAACTTTTGCAGCAATTATTCCTAAATTGCCAGAATTAAAAGATTTAGGGGTAAACGTTATAGAAATAATGCCAGTTGCCCAATTTCCAGGCGATCGTAATTGGGGCTATGATGGGGTTTATCTTTATGGTGTCCAAGATTCTTATGGTGGGCCGAATGCTCTAAAGGAACTTGTTAATGCTTGTCATCAAATGGGCATCTCTGTAATTTTGGACGTTGTTTATAACCACTTCGGTCCAGAAGGTAATTATCTCTGGGATTATGGTCCTTATTTTACAGATAAGTATAATACTCCTTGGGGAAATGCTGTTAATTTTGACGACGCATATAGTAATGAAGTTCGTAATTTCTTTATTGAAAATACTTTGTATTGGTTAGATGAATATCATATTGATGGTTTACGTTTAGATGCTATTCATGCCATTTATGATATGAGTGCTGAACCATTTTTACAACAGTTGGCAGCTAGGGTAGAGGAGTTTGGTAAAAATGATGGAAGGAAGCGTTATTTAATTGCCGAAAGTGACTTAAATGATGTGCGAGTTTTACGTTCAAAAGAGCAAGGAGGGTTTGGTCACGATGCTCAATGGTGCGATGATTTTCACCACTCTTTACACACTCTAATAACTGGAGAAAAATCAGGATACTATTGTGATTTTAGTAGTATAGAATCTCTGAAAAAATCTTATCAACAAGGATATGTTTATACTGGGGAATATTCCCCTCACCGCCAGAGAAATCATGGTAATTCTACAGAGGGTTTTGCAGCCGAAAAGTTTGTAGTTTGTATTCAAAATCACGATCAAATAGGTAATAGATTAATTGGAGAAAGATTATCAGTTTTAGCAAATTTTGAAGGATTAAAATTGGCTGCCGGAGCATTATTAATTTCTCCATTTGTACCAATGTTATTTATGGGAGAAGAGTATGGGGAAGAAGCTCCTTTTATGTATTTTGTTAGTCATGGAGATCCTAATTTAGTTGAAGCAGTGAGAAAAGGTAGGGCAGAAGAATTTAAGTCTTTTAATTGGTCTGGAGAAGTGCCCGATCCTCAAGGTGATAAAGTATTTATGGATTCTAAATTAAATTGGGAAAAATTTCAGTCTGGTAAATACAAAATTTTGCGTTCTTTCTATAAACGATTAATTGAGCTAAGGAAAGAAATTCCGGCATTAGCTAAACTAGATAAGACTCAACTCAAAGTTGATAATTTAGCTAATAAAAATGTGATTTTCCTCCACCGATGGGAAAAAGAAAGTAATGTATTGACTTTGATGAATTTTGAAAAGGAATCTATCACATTTGCAGGTGATAAAATTCCTACAGGAAATTGGCAAAAATTACTTAATTCTGCCGATAAGGAATGGATGGGAAATGGTGCTATTTTACCTGAAAAATTATCATCTGGAGAGACTGTGACGATTAACCCTTTAACTTTTGCTGTTTATCAAGGATAGCATAGCATGGTTATTATATAACATTTTTATTTGGGATATTGAAACCGAGTCCTATGAAAAAGAGAATAGGGAATAGGTATGGAGGGAATAGTAAAGAATGAAAAACAGCATTAAATAGTAGTAAATATCAGGATCTGGAGTAATCAATACAGGACTTTTTTTCTAGAATAAACCTCAATCTAGATTTACATCTCATTTAAAAATACTATAGTTTTTAATTTGAATCATTTACAGCAGATTTTATACAAACTTGAATAGTAAAACTCTTTTAGACATTTTAATCTGGTAAATGTATATGTCAAGGGCAGTAAGAAGTTATGCAAATTTACTTGATTAATCTGGGGAATGCTATAAGAATCCTCAATAAATTACGATAAATCAAAAAGTAGATAAAAAAGTTGAAAATTTCACCTGTTACCTCTCTTGGTGCGCATTCCCTTACGAATTCCGTTGTTATGGGATTGCAGCGCTCTTCCCTATTTCCTAAAAATTAGTAAGATTTTTCCACAAATATATTAGAGGATTGCTATAGATTTAATAATGAATAATTATGTGGTAAATAATTAGAATTTTATTAGTTAAATAATTCATAAACACTCCGGTTAATTATCTTCTCCTTTTAGGGGAGATACAGTATTTCATAATGAAGGATACAGTCATTTACATAATAGTTTAACTACAATAATTGAAGCAATAAACTTTTAGCAAATTAAACTTATTCTACTTACTATTCTTACTTTAATTATTAGCCGTTCAAAGTCCTATAATTAATTTTTTGTTTGTAATTTGTTTGAGCAAGTCAATGCTTATCTGAGGTAATATACTAATCCTATTAGAGGCGTGTACAAAATTTTAATGACTTTTAGGGAACAGAGAGCAGGCACAAATTTTAGTCTTTTTATTGACTTTTTGATTACTCGCAACCTATTTAGCATTGCTATAGATAAAAACTAAGATTCTAATTATAAGTATTTTGCTGAATATGATATAACAATCATAAAGCAGTTTTTTAGTTAAAGTCATGTATAACAAATATTTGCCAATTTGGTATAAGTTCTTACAATTTTCCCAAGAAAATAACTGGACATTAATAATCTGATGTTATAATTATATAATTTTAGACATTTGTATAAATCAATTTAAAAGATAATCAGAAAAAATCAACCATAAGTAATTTATAAACTCATATATTTAATTTAAACTATGCGAATTCCCATAACAACTTACAGAATTCAATTTACTCCTAGTTTTGGTTTTGAAGCAGCCAAAGTTATAGTTCCATATTTAGCTGAACTAGGAATTTCTGATATTTATGCTTCTCCTATATTTAAAGCCAAAACAGGTAGTAACCATGGATATGATGTAGTTAATCCTAATCAATTTAATCCTGAATTAGGCAGTCAAGAAAAATTTGCAAAACTTGCTTCAGAAATAAAAAATTATGACATGGGATGGCTACAGGATATTGTGCCAAATCATATGGCATTTAATAGCCAAAATCATATTCTGATTGATGTTTTAGAAAATGGTCCTGAATCTCAATATCGTGATTATTTTGATATTGATTGGAATCATCCTTATGAAGGTATTAGAGGTAGAGTTTTAGCGCCTTTTTTAGGTAAGTTTTATGGGGATTGTCTGGAAAGTGGAGAGTTAAAACTTCAGTACAGTCAAAATGGATTAACTGTTAATTATTATGACCATCAATTTCCGACTAGAATTGAATCTTATACTCAAGTATTAACATACAATATTGGCAGATTAAGAAATAAATTAGGTAGGAAGAACCCTGATTTTGTAAAATTACAGGGAGTTCTTTATAGTTTAAAATACATTCCTTCTATAACTGAAGGCAGAGAAAGATATGACCAGGTTAGTTTTATTAAGGGAATGTTGTGGGAGTTATGGAATGAAAATTCAGATATTAAAGAATTCATTGAAGAAAATGTAAATACTTTTAACGGAGTTCCAGGAAAACCAGAAAGTTTTGACTTGTTAGATAAATTATTATCTGAACAATATTTTCGCTTATCTTTCTGGAAGGTTGGTAATGAAGAATTGAATTATCGAAGGTTTTTTACAGTTAACGATTTAATCTCAGTTAGAGTTGAAGACGATCAAGTTTTTTATACTAGCCATGCTCTAATTTTAGAAATGTTGAAAGAGCAAAAATTTACAGGTATAAGAATCGATCATATTGATGGATTATACGACCCTGCTCAATACTTAAACAAACTCAGAGAAAAAGCAGATGCTCCATATATTGTTGTCGAAAAAATTCTCGAACCTACAGAAGATTTACCTGTTAACTGGCCAGTTCAAGGAACTACAGGTTATGACTTTTTAAATTATGTAAATGGTTTGTTGTGTGACAATTCTAATGAACAAGAATTTAATCAACTTTACTCTCGATTTATTCGAGGTAGCTATAATTATGAAGACTTAGTTGATGCCAATCAAAGACTAATTATTAATAAGCACTTGGCTGGAGATATTGATAATTTAGCTCATTTACTGAAGGATATTTCTAGTAAGTATAGATATGCTAGTGATTTTACTACTTTTGGTTTAAAAGCTGCTTTAGTAGAAGTGATGTCTGTATTTCCTGTATACAGAACTTATGTTAGTAAAGAAGGTGTAAGTAAAGCTGACCGGGAATGTATTCAAGGAGTAATTGCTAAAACTAAAGAAAAAATACCAACTTTTATCAATGAACTGTTGAATGAATTGAGTTTTATTGAGAGGTTTCTCCTATTAGAATTTGATGAGTATTTAACTCAGGAAGATAAAGATAAATGGTTACACTTTGTCATGCGTTTACAACAATTTACTGGACCATTAATGGCAAAGGGTGTAGAAGATACTGTTTTATATATTTATAATCGACTTATTTCTCTGAATGAAGTTGGTTCAACTCCTAGTAAATTTGGCATTTCAATTGATGAATTTCATGGATTTAATCAACATCGGATTGCTTATTGGCCTCATGCTATGAATGGAACTTCTACCCATGATACTAAACGTGGAGAAGATGTTAGAACCAGAATTAATGTACTTTCAGAAATTCCTGAAGAATGGGAAAGTTATCTCAAAAAATGGCAGGAAATAAATTCTCCTCACAAAGATTGTGTAGGAGGCTTAGATGTTCCTACACCTAATGATGAATATCTTTTATATCAAACTTTACTAGGTGCTTTTCCTTTTGATGAAAGTGAATATCCAACTTTTGTAGAACGAATTAAAGAGTATATTATCAAAGCAATTCGAGAGGCAAAAGTTAATACTGGTTGGTTGAGACCAGATTGTGGTTATGAAAATTCATTGCTGAAATTTGTAGAATATATACTTAAGAATTCAGAAGAAAATGAATTTTTACCATCTTTCCGACCTTTACAAAGTAAGGTTCAACATTATGGGATTTTGAATTCTTTATCTCAAACTTTCCTGAAGATTACTTCTCCTGGAGTTCCTGATATTTATCAAGGTACAGAATTATGGAATTTGAGTCTTGTAGACCCTGATAACCGTCGTCCTATTGATTTTGAAAAAAGGTCAGAGTTTCTGCAAGAAATTAAGACAAAAATAGAGTCTGATATTTTGGGATTAATTGAGGAAATTTTACCAACTCCAGAGACTGGTAAAATTAAAATGTTTTTAACTTATCAAGCTTTGCAGGCACGTCTAGAGTATGTTGAATTATTTCAACGTGGAGATTACCAAAAGTTAATTGTTATGGGTAGTTTGAAAGATCATATAGTTGCTTTCTCCAGAAAATGGGGAGATAGTACAGCTATTATTATTGCCCCTAGATTATTAACTAAATTGGTGCAAGAAGGAGAATATCCTTTGGGAGAACAAGTCTGGCATGAAACACGAATTTGTTTACCTTCAGGTTCTTCTTTACTTTGGAAAAATGTGATTACTCAACAAGATTTACAGGGGGAACAAGAGGATACTTTGTGGATTAGAGATGTGCTAAGTCATTTCCCTGTAGCATTATTAATTAATGAGGGTGGTGAAACAAGTAATACTTCTGATTTTGATAATTAACTAGAGGTCTGTTCAACAATTAATAATTAACAATTAATAATTAATAATTAATAATTACCTCTTCTGTAATAGAAGGATTAGCATTCAAGGAATTTTTTTCTTCTCTTGGTCGATTGGATATGGTTTTCCTCAGCATCCAATCCTTACCGAAAGCTCGGCTTTTCATGTCGGCGAGCAGCCGTTTCTGCGCGACATGAAAAACGAAGTTGTGCGGAACGCTAAACGACCGCTTTTTCTCCATGAATGGATAGGCTTTATATAGTCGTTTAACTTAAGGATGAGACAAAAAAAGAGCAAAATTTTCAAATAGAATTGAGAGTAGTTTAAAGAATGACTTATAGCTTAAATGTAAGACAAAAGGTAATAGATTACATAAAAAGTGGTGGGAATATAACCAAGGTAGCAAAAGTATAATGTATGCTCCTGCACATAAATCTTTCGATGAAATTATCCCTTATTATTGTGTAACTTAATGTCTCATTCTTAAGTTAAATAACTATACCTTAATTTTTCGGTAAGTTCAAAAGTAAGTTTAAACCTACTGCTCAAAATTTTCGAGGTAAAAATTTGAATAACTATATTATCCTAGAGATTGTTGTCTATTCCTTTTATTGATGAAAATTTCCCTAGATTAGATAATTGTCTGGAAAATAAATAACTTCCTCAAGATGCTTTAAACTCTTATCTTAATTTTTAGATGAAAATTTTCGAGGTAAAAATTTGAATGACAATACTATCCTAGAGATTGTTGTCTATTCCTTTTATTGATGAAAATTTCCCAAGATTAGATAATTGTCTGGAAGATAAACAACTTTCTCCAGATGCTTTAAACTCTTATCTTAATTGTTAGATGAAAATTTTCGAGGTAAAAATTTGAATGACTATACTATCCTAGAGATTGTTGTCTATTCCTTTTATTGGTGAAAATTTCTCAAGATTAGATAATTGTCTGGAAAATAAACAAGTTCCTCAAGATGCTTTAAATTCCTCATCTTCAGAATTGGTCTGATTACTATCAATATCTTCTTCATTCTTGATACTTAACAATCGCTTACAAATACTTACCAAATGTGATTGACTACAAATAGGCGATCGCGGCAATGGTGTTTCAGTATCAGGCCAACTAGGTAGATCGAAACATGGACAGCATTCAGGAGGCATTCCTTTTACATGAAATGGTATAGGCATTGAACAACGGGCACAAGAATCAATATCCCACTCTGGAGATAATAATTCTTGAATTGTTTGATTGGTTCCTTCTAAATAACAATCTCCTGATTCAACAGATAAAATTTGTCGCCAGCATTCTTCAAATTCTTTACTGTAGCGATCGCCTAAAATGACAACTTGAGGTCTTATAGCTTCCTGACTATTTCTAATTAATACTTTTTTGCCTAACTGAAACCAATAGGCAATGTATTTTCTGACTTGACTACGGGATGCCATAACTTTTAAGATTCGATTATTTTATACTTTAATCTAATATATAGATATTCATAGCAAGTCATACCAATTATCCAAAATATTTTCAGGTGGTTATTTCATACTTAATGTTTGAAATAATTACCTGAAATTATTATTACTTAAAGTCTGCCCCCAAATCAATCCTCCTTTTTGACTTTTGAGTTTTCTACAACGGTATTAATGCCTTCATATCTGATTTAATTCTAACTTTTATAATTAAAATTGAAGTTCAAACCTAGCCATTCATTCCTTGAGAATTAATTAAGAATTAAAATTTTAGGCATTGCTGAAACACGGTATGAAATTTATAATAATGTAATTCT
>JBFRWR010000591.1:0-3314 GCA_051439685.1 Trichodesmium sp. | reverse complement strand
GGTAAGGTACTGGCAATGTGCCCGTTTTTCCTGACGGCATACTTCGTAAACGAGGAATGTGGAAATCGTCCCTTTAGCCCTATTTAAAGTTCCTCTGAAGAATCCACGGACTAAAGTCGCGTGGAGTGTCAAGGAAGTCGAAAGTCAAAATGAATAAGCGTAGTGCCGTGTCAAGACTAAAATTGTGGTTTAGAAGCAAGCAACCTCGAAGACCTCTCCCCCAACCCCTATCCTGCCAGGAGAGGGGATAAACTCCCTTTTTTCCTCGCCCCTTTCAAAGGGTCGGCGGGGGGATAGTCAGGGGGTTGGGGGGTTAGGTATTTTCTAATCCCTGCAATTTCCTTTTTGCCCACTCCCGTAGTTGTTTTTCTGGGTCATTTTCTGCTTCATACATCCCTTCAGGGGTTCTATAGGCAGGGTTTTCCCTCATCTGGATAAATTCATCCCAGATAGCTATTACCGATGTATTTGTTGGTAGTTTTGTCTGGATCATAATCCACCGAAGTCAAAAGTAATAAGCGTAGGTTGGATTGAGGAAGTGCGATTTATTAGGAGAGTTATTAATAAACAAACTATATAAACAATTGGTAAATTATACCCGATAGCAGTTTGCTTAATTGCGATTTAAACAACCAACATTATTACAATAGTTTCCTTTCCATAAAATAACACCATTAGGAGCAATTTCAATATTTGAAGTATGTTTTAGATCGGGATAATTTTCGCGATACACCCAATACCGAGGTACTGAGGCTGAATATTTCTGTAGTTTTCTCCAATCACTTCTACTTAGCTCTGGTTTTGCGATTAATTCTTTAGCATCATTATTATAAGGAACAATGACTGAGGTGTACTCGTCGCCAATGATTTCTATTAACTCATCTACTGTTTTATATTGTCGTCCTGTCATTGCCTTCAGTATATGTTCAGTTTTATTGGTTATTTTCACATTATCTTCATCAAAATATTGCTTAATAGCAGCAAGCAAACTCTCTGGTTTATTAAAATCATGTTCCTGCATATATCGCTGCACATTGGTTTCTGCATTTTTGAACTTAAATATTAACAATTGACCTAAATGTGCGATCTTCATTTCTCGGTTACAACGTCCGGCAGCTTGTACAATAGAATCTAAACCTGTTCCCAGACGATCTTCCCTCAATACTAATGGGAAATCTAAATCTACACCTGCTTCAACTACTCGCGTTGCTAACACAGATACATTACCTGCTTTGATTTTTTGTAGGACTTCATCTCGATGCACTCCACACATTCGAGCATTGAGACAAACCAGGTTTTCTTGCTTGGCGAATAAAATGGGAAAACCTTCCTGAACATGATTAGCAGTTTCACAAATAATTAGCGATCGCTTCTCCTGAATAATTTCGTTAATACCATCCCAGTCAGTCATACCAATATGTTTATAATTACAAGTCTGACGTTGCCTAAAGAAGTAGTCTGTATCTTCGGGTTTCAGCAAAGGGGTGACTCGCTCTAAGACAGAATCTTTGATATATTTGGCTGAAGGTTGAGTTGCTGTGGTTAACAAAACCGTTGCACCCCAATATTTAACTAATGATTCGAGTAACAGTAAAGTTGGTATGAGTACATCTTTGGGAATAGTTTGAACTTCGTCGATAATAATGACTCGGTTCATTAGTTGATGTAATTTCCGGTTTCGTCCACGGCGGTTACTGAAAAGTGTTTCTAGAAATTGCACGCCAGAAGTTAGAATAATAGGAGCATCCCATCTAGCGCATAGCTGTCTAAATTTAGCGTCGTCTTTTGGTTCATAACTAGAATGATGTTCGAGTACAAATTTTTCATAATCTTCATTCCCTAATATTTTTTGGCAATTACTAGCAGCTTGCTGTAGGATGGATAAATAAGGAGCGACATAGATGAAGCCATCCATGTTATGCTCTATAGTATGCTTGAGGGCAAAGTTCAAACTAGATTGAAATTTGCCTACTCCTGTTGGGCCTGTTAGTGAGTACAAACCTTTGGGTTTGCTTGCTGCTGTATTGGTTAACAGGAAAAACTTATCTCGTACTGGATCGCCAGAGGTGTATTCGGTATGAAGTGAATTGAAAACCATTTTATTTGAAAGTATCAACTTCCAATTTCTCACAAACTGCTTATTTTTAGGCAGTTTGTCTGTTTTTGCAGCTTCTGCAAAATACTGAGCATCTAGGGAGTCGGCATCAACTAAAGCAGAATATAGCATTTTAGCTGCTAAATATTTGTCTATTTCGGGAATAGTATCAATATTTAAGTTGTTGCTATCAAGTAAAGGATATAACTCATCTCCAAAATTTGTGATTTCAGTATATAAGGTTTCCTCATCAAATTCTTTATGCTCTAAATTTAATTCTTGATAATTATTAAGTTGTGAATGGTGTGCTTGTATTGGCAAACAAACATCTGCTTCAACCCCATCATTCCACAGGAATGCAGCTAAAGCTCCTTGGGTGGCATGATTAATTTGTTTTTTAGTTTTGCCTAATAAATATGATTGCCATTTTGGGTTATACTTACCTAAATCATGGAGCAAACCTGTTTGATAGGCGATCGCTTTGAATAACTCAGGAACACGCTCTGCCATTCCATCTCCTACATTTTTGAGATGATCTACTAAGTTTTGATAGTGTCCATCAACTTCTCTGGCAAAAAAATTCTTCTTCATGGCTTGACAGCTTTAATTTATTAATCTACAATTTTTATTGTACCATTATATTTAAAATATGCTAAAGTACAAAGAGCAAAATGAAAATCAAGGTATGGGGCATGGTTGCCCGATTTATAAAACCTTGTGGGAAAAGAGAACCGACAAGTTTCTTTGATTTTTATTGTACCATTATATTTAAAATATGCTAAAGTACAAAGAGCAAAATGAAAATAAAAGTATGGGGCGATTATGCCTTATTTACCAAACCCTGGGGAAAACCTGAACCGACAAGTTTTCCCGTGCCTCCCCCTACTGCACTTGAAGGTTTACTCAGAGCAATCTTTTTTAAACCAGAATTTCAATATCAGATAACGCGGGTATTAATTCTCAAACCTATTCAATGGCAGTCTATTAGAGTTAATGCGGTTAACAAACTTGGTGCGGTGGAAGTAACGGAAGCCAGAACGCAGCGCAAACAAAAATGTCTTAAAGATGTTGCTTATGTAATTGAATTTGACATTATTGCTGAGGATGTCAAAAAGTACACATCTATGTTTTATCGGAGGTTGGAGCGGGGGCAATATTTCAAAATGCCATGTTTGGGTATTACTGATTTTAAATGTTATTTTGGCATGACTAATAATTC
>JBFRWR010000590.1:0-23002 GCA_051439685.1 Trichodesmium sp. | reverse complement strand
TCTACTCAATCAGATTATCAAGCAATTCCAGCTAAAGTATCTCAACAAATATTGATGATATTAGATAGAAACACCGAAGAGTTTTTTAGCAGCGAATGAAGTTTATAAACAGAACCCATCAAAGTTTAATGCTCGTCCTCGTATTCCGAAATATAAAAATAAAATAACACCGAAGAAATCTTGTAGTTTATACGACACAAGCTATCAGCAAAAAACAATTAAAACAAGGAATTATTAATCCGAGTAAAACAGGGATTTATCTAAAAACATTAGTACCTACTTCACAAATTAAACAAGTTAGTCTCGTCCCGAGAATTAATCATTATGTAATTGAGGTGATTTATGAGAAATGTGAAAAACAATACGAGCTAGAGAAAAATCGTTGTGCCAGTATTGATATAGGATTAAACAATCTAGCTACATTAACTTTTAAGGGCGCCGGAATCAAACCACTCTTGATCAATGGCAGACCGTTAAAATCTATCAATCAATACTATAACAAAGTGAAAAGCTTCCTACAATCTCAACTTCAGGAAAATAGATCGAGCAAAAGACTGAAAAAACTTGGAAATAAAAGAGAATTTAAAATCAATGACTATCTTCATAAAGCATCTCGTTTAATTATTGATACTCTAATTAATCAGAAAATAGGAACTTTGATAATTGGGCACAATGAAGAGTGGAAGCAGAAGATAAGTTTAGGAAAAAGAAACAATCAAAATTTTGTCTCTGTTCCCTATAACAAGTTAATTGAAATGTTATCTTATAAAGCCAAGATGGTAGGCATAAATGTAATTATTACAGAAGAATCTTATACCTCCGCATCAAGTTTTATAGATAATGATTTGATTCCTGTTTACAAGAAAGGTGAGAAAATAAGAGTCACTTTCTCAGGAAAAAGAATAAAAAGAGGTTTGTATCGTACCGCCAGCAAAAGATTAATCAATGCTGATGTCAACGGTTCTCTAAACATAATGAAAAAAGCAGTCCCAAATGTCTTTGACCATGGGATAGAGGGTGTTGTAGTGCCTCCTGCGGAGGAGCTACGCTAACACCCAGTCAGAATAACACCTGCAAAATAAGGATATGTCTTATGTGACCATATTTTTATGAACTATTATGCTACTGGAAAGATAAGATTGTAGAGGTTTGTTTAAATGGAGGCAATTCCTCAACAGTTAGATAACATTAGAAATGAACTGATGAGCCTAACGAGACAAAAGAAGCCTAAAATGCTCGTAGTAGATGATGAGCCAGATAATTTGGACTTACTCTACCGCACATTCCGACGAGATTTTAGTGTTCTTAAAGCTGAAAGTGGGATTCAGGCTTTAGAAATTCTGGCCTCTGAAGGAGAGGTGGCTGTCATTATCTCCGATCAACGAATGCCAGAAATGAAGGGGACTGAGTTTTTAAGTAAAACTTTGCCCCAGTTTCCCAATACAGTCAGAATTATTCTAACCGGATTTACTGATATAGAAGATTTGGTCGAGGCTATTAATTCTGGACAAGTATATAAGTATATTACTAAGCCTTGGGACCCTAGTGAGTTAAAAGGAGTTGTTAAAAAGGCCGCACAGACTTATGAACTTTTGCATCAACGTACTGAAGAGTTGGAAAATGCTCATACTCAATTAGATTTGTTAAATAGTGTTGTGAGTATTTCCCAGACATCTGACAATATAGAACAAGCTTTGACAGAAATTGCATCTGTCTATAGGAAGACTTTTTCTACAGATATATGTATTTTGCAACTGGTTCAAGATAATAGCTTAACTTCTACTCAAGGAGTTTCTAGTGAAGTTGCAACAGTTGATAATTGGTTGACAAATGATCCTCTGGTAATAGAAGCAATGACTTCTCAGAATGTTCAATCTGTAATGAATATCCCAGAAGACACTAGACTTTCGGAAATGGGACATTATAAAACTTCTGGAATAGAGGCTCATATTGTGATTCCAATTTGCCATCGGCAAGAACTTATGGCCTTAATGTCTCTGCAATGGGAAAAACCCAGTAAAATACATCCAGAAGAACTGAGTACAATTCATGTATCAGCTCAATTACTGGCATTAACTTTAAATAGCTTCTCATAACTGGAAACTGAAAATTTTGACTTAATTTTATGAGTAATTCTGCCACAGACGTTCAAGCCATTTTTAATAAGATAGCTCCTGTTTATGACCAACTTAATGATTTATTAAGTTTGGGATTACATAAAACTTGGAAGCAAATGGCTGTAATTTGGAGTGAGGCTAATTCTGGCTCTACTTGTCTAGATTTGTGTTGTGGTAGTGGTGATTTAGCTTGGATGTTGGCTAAGTCTGTGGGTAGTAATGGTCAAGTTTTTGGGGTGGATTTTTCTGTGGAACAGTTAGCGATCGCTCGTCACCGTCAACCTCCTCTCACAAGTAAGATTAGTCCGATTAATTGGGTTGAAGCAGATGCTTTGAGTTTGCCTTTTGCTGATAATTATTTTGATTGTGCTACTATGGGCTATGGTTTGCGTAATGTCCCAGATATTCCTGGTTGTTTACAAGAGTTATATAGAGTCCTGAAGCCGAATGCTAAGGCAGCTATTCTTGATATGCACCGTCCTCATAGTTCTATACTGCAAAGTTTTCAGCAGTGGTATCTTGATACAGTTGTAGTTCCTGTGGCTCGTAATTTGGGATTAACTCAGGAATATGCCTATATTAGTCCTAGCCTCAGCAAATTTCCTCTAGGATCAGATCAAGTTAATTTAGCATATAAAGTGGGATTTGTCAATGCTAAACATTATCCGATTGCTGGAGGTATGATGGGAATCTTAGTCATTACAAAATAGTTTTTTTTAATAGGTATTAGTTTAACTATAATAGCAATTGGCGCATAGGTTGTAACAAGTTTTATAATAGTTAAGTTCAACTAAAAGCATGAGTAAATTCTGACTCCTGGCTCCTAACTACAACTAAAATAGGATTACTATAGTCAGCAGAAATTAGATTTCAACAATTAAGAATTACCTCTTTTTCTAAAAAATAGGATTGAGTCAAATGATTCTTTTTCTTTTTTCTCTATCACCTGACGCTCATAATTTAACCTATTCCTGAAAAGTCTAATAATTTATGAATTCCCTTACCAGCAAAATACTACAACTGAAATAAGATTGCTATAGTCAGTAGGAATTAGATTTCAACAATTAAGAATTAAGAATTAAGAATTATCTTTTTGTTCTCAAAAAGAGGATTGATTCATTAATGGATAATTGATAATGAATAATTGATAATTACCTCTCCGTTTTAGGGAGAGGATTGACCAATCAGGAAAAGATTTATTTTTTTCCCCTTGAAGGGGGAGGCTTCAAGGCGTGAATTATCTAATTATTTAATTGTTTAATTATTAATTATTTCGCTAAAATGATTTTCTTTCTTTTTTCTCTATCACCTGACTATAATAATTTGACCTATTCCTTAAAGGTATAAAATTATAGACTATAGCGATTATTATCTTTAGAAGATAAAGTTATTTATTTCTTCCCTGTTCTCTACTCACTCAAAATTTACAATCTCTCAAAATTCAGATAAGATTGTATTTTAATATTAGTTAGTTTTGTCAAAAATAAATAGTATTAAATAGTTAAAATTGTCTGCTATCTGGCTCTATATTGTACCACCAATTGCAGGTGGAATTATCGGCTATTTCACTAACGATATAGCTATCAAAATGCTATTTCGTCCTTATCGTGCTTATTATATTTTTGGGCGAAAGTTACCTTTTACTCCAGGTTTAATTCCTGCTAATCAAGAACGTTTAGCAAAACGAGTTGCTGATACCATTATGGGTTCTTTGTTAACTCCTTCAGAACTGCAAAATTTAGCACGTCGTTTATTGAAAACTGAAAGGATGGAAGCAGCTATTCTTTGGCTGTTACAAATGTCTTTAGAACAAATAAAGGTTGATACAAATACAAAAACTACTAAGATTTTAGCGAATGTTCTGCGTGATTTATTGGGTGAATCTTTGCCACGACTTCTCAAAGTTTGGGCAAAGCGAGAAGATTTTTTAGAAGCTCAATTAAACCAAATTTTTGACCAGGTTTTATTAGAATTTCAACTAACTGAAATGCAGGCAGTTCAACTATCAAATTGGTTACTAAAAGTTGTACTACCACCGGATGTATTAAGACAGACTTTAATTGATTTTCTTACAGATCAAAATATTTCAATTATTGATGAAGGTTTTCGTGAAAAAACCAGTGGAACTTATTGGGTAGTAGCTAATTTATTTGGTTTGCGTAATACTTTGATTAGATTAAGAACTTTTTGTTTAGATGAAAGAGAGCAAACTAATCAACGCTTAACAGAATTACTTACTGCATTAGCTGTTAGAGAAAGAATTCAGGAATGGTTACAAAATCTTTCAATGCAAAATTTACCTGTTTCTACAGTACGCCAATTAAGAAATACTATGGGGGATAGTGTCCGTTCATATCTACAAGAAAGTGGCGCTGATTTGATTCAAGGTTTAAGTTTATCTGTAGATTGGAACCATATTGCAGATTTAATTATTAATCGTCTACAAGCTTCATCTATTATGAATAGTTCTTTAGAGTTAGTTAGTCAAGAGTTGGCTTTGATTTTAGAACGTTATTTGGAGCAAGATTTAGAAAATATTGTTGCTCAAGCAATTCCTATTCTAGATATAGATCAAGTAATTATTGACAGAATTAAGGGAACTTCTGCTAAAGAGTTAGAAGTTGCGGTTAATGTAATTGTTAAAGATGAGTTACAAGCTATTGTTAATTTGGGTGGAGTTTTAGGTGTTTTTGTTGGTTTGCTTCAGACAGTTTTATTATTTCTCCAAAGGTAATTAATATTTAATCTGGTTTAGTTATGAGTGTTATTAGCAGAGTCAAATCAACAGGCAAAATGGTTCAATAATTAATAATTAAAAATCAATAATTAGGGTTTGCTGAAAAAGTATTTTGGTGGAGGGTAGGAGTCAGAAGTTAGGGGAATTATAGAGGAGGTAGTAGGAAGAATAGTCTCTTGATTTTTCTGCTATAGTTAGCTTTTAATGCTAACTTTTTGAATCTTTTAGAGTTAAAATATTGCACTTTTTCCAGAAATATAAATATTAAAACCTTTACCTTCTGACTTTTATCCTCACTCATAAGACTTTTTCAGCAAAACCCCATTTATGTTATGTATTTAATATTTCACTAAGAAGCAGCATTTAGTGAGATAATATCTAACTCAGAACTATTAATCAGAAAAAATCAATTTTATTTATAAATTTAGTTAGAAAATATTTAATGTTCTGATGAATTGTGAAAAAGTTGATTCAATCTGTATCTAAAAATTATGTCAACTAAAAAGTCAAATAATTTTACTCCTCAAACTAAACTTGACCCTGAAAAATATGCTCACCTTAAAGCTGAACTAGATGCACCTTATCGAGGAATGAGAAAATTTATTTATGTGGTTTTTGCAGCTTCTGGTTCGATCGGGGCTTTTGTTTTTTTCGCAAAAATTCTTGCAGGACAAAATATTACTTCGACTTTTCCCAGTTTTGCTTTACAAATTGGAGTTGTAGCTTTGATGATTTGGCTGTTTCGTTTGGAGTCATAGTCGGAGATTGTGTCTCTTTCCGACATCAAATGGGACGGGACATGAAATTGGCCAGGAATGGCTAAAATTATTAGTCTTCTATAAAGTAATAAAAGTTCATATTTGGCAACAAAGATATATATTTGGCCATAAAAATTTAAAAAAATAAAGAAAATATTATGAAATTTTCGATCCCTATGAAGTTATTGTTAAATATAGATAGTAAATCAATTGAGGTCAGCTAATATAAAGACCTTAAATTTTAATTGGGGTTAGTTTAAATAAAAACCCTAAGTATAATATAAAAATCTCTTTTTAAATGCAAAATGCCTAGCTCTTCAGATGTAGAACTAGGCATTTTGTAATTGTGATTATTTAAAAAATGCTGGCCAAATTTTCCAACCAACCAGAAGACTACTAATAATAGGATAATTTTTTAGTAAGCTAGTGTTTCTAGAGTTTCCCGTAGGTATAAGCTAACTTGCCGATCCAAGGTTATATTTTTTTGTTGCCGCTCATCATTAACTTTACGTTCTAGTTGCCATCTCTGAAAACCTGAACTAACGGCGATCGCTTGCTTTAAGTTGTCCCAAATTTGAGGGGTTGTCTGATTATTTGTAACTAGGTTGGCTGAATTATTTCTCCAAGAAGTGCTATGAAAATTACTCATAATATTTACCTGATTAACTAAGAATACATTGTTGATATTAAAGTTGTTGAGATTTACAACTTATCCTATTTTTAAAGATAGCTCATTCAACACAAACAAGGTATTAATCTGAGATACTTTATGTCACCAAATCTTGACTTTTGTAGTTTATATTTAGGACTACTATATTTTTAATTGATCAATTGTGTTTTAAGTTTTCCCAGGATAGTATTTTTACTGATATTTCAATTTTTCATGGGTAACATCCGAATTATCAAGAGAATAGGATGGTTGTAGAAGAATTATGCTAGAAACTAGCTAGATTCATCATAGCAAATTTTACTTTTGCCGGGTAATATTAATTCCTTGATTAGATATCTCCGATCATCAAAAATCAAATCAATCATTCCCTATAAATTATCAATTATTTTCCCTTACTCCCTAATTCCGACTCCCTCTGATGGGAGAGGTATATGATAATTGTGGCTGATTTTTGATTACAGTCAAATTATGTTTTTTTGAGCAAAGTTTGGATAAATTGATAAGTTATCAAAAAGATATACCTAAAACTTTGATTAAAAGTTGTAGAAGAATTATGCTAGAAACTAGCTAGATTCATCATAGCAAATTTTACTTTTGCCGGGTAATATTAATTCCTTGATTAGATATCTCCGATCATCAAAAATAAAATTAATCATCCCGTATAAATCATCAATTATTTTTCCTTACTCCCTAATCCCGACTCCCTCTGATCAGGAGAGGTATATGATAATTGTGCCTGATTTTTGATTACAGTCAAATTATGTTTTTTTGAGCAAAGTTTGGATAAATTGATAAGTTATTCAGAAAGATATATCTAAAACTTTGATTAAAACCTGATGGTATTTCAGTAACGGTAATTATCTGGAAAGCGATCGCTAAACTTGCTTGTTTAACTTTAGGTATCCATAAATTCTAGATCACAATCCTATTTTATTTGTGTACAAAAATCTTACCCCTTTTAGAGAATAGGGAACAAGGAAGAGGTTAGAATTTCAGTTTGTTTGTTTATTTAATTTTTGACTTGTCAAAACCTATTTAGTTAGCATTGCTATAGTAGAATAAAATATAGAAAAAGGTAAGTTTTCAGCCGTCAGCTATCAGCTTTTTAGACAAATCTATAATTTCCAGCCATAAATATATATGGTTTCATAAGTCAGATATATGATTGATCAAGTAGAAGTTAAAAGACTGTTTACTTCTTTCATTAAAAAACTAGGAGCTGACTGCTGACTGCTAATAGCTGAATGCTTACAGAAAAAGTAAGAAAGCTGAAGTCATTTAGTAGAGAAGATTAATAATCAATATTCCTTTGTTTCACCTACTGCATAACTCAAGAGTAATAATCGCAACTTTAAGGGACTGTTTGTCAAATAAGTATTAAGAGAATGAATAGTTACTAAAATCCTAAATTGGTAATATTTGAAAGAATTGAAATCTAGTAGGTAGATAGATATAGGATTTCTCAGTCTGATCAGGTACATTAATCTTGATGTTGTATTCTATTCCCTATTCCCTATTGCCTAAAACTAAAGAATTTTGTACCTCACTCTTTTTGGGAATTGCTATATTAGGTAAATATATTCCTAGACGAGTGAAGTGAGAAAGATTTGTGTTGATTTCTTCCTCTCTATTCCTTATTCCCTATTCCCTATTCCCTATCTCATTTTTATCTTTCCTGATACATTCAATCTCTAAGATATTGGCAAAATAGATAAAATACCACAATCTAAATTTTAAATCAGTAAAATTTAACATCATAGAAAATATTAATATTTTCTATTACTTTCCTCTACTCCACCAATTAAAAATAGCAGTGTTAAAATTACCAATGGATCGGGCAAAAAGCTATTGCCAGAGAATGCAAATCTAATGCCCATAATTTCTAATAATATCTATTGTCTAATATGAGTGGTACTATCACCCCTTCTCAAACAAATATAAGTCAGTTGTCTGAAACCAAGACGACACCTTTAACTTCCGGTTCTATAATAGGAGATTTTTTCCAAGAAACCCTAGCATTAACCCGTCGTTTATTCATCCAACTAAAACGACGTCCTTCTACATTAATAGCTGGAATTATCCAACCTCTAATGTGGTTAATTTTATTTGGGGCGCTTTTCCAAAATGTACCCCAGGGGTTATTTGGAGAAAGTCAAAATTACGGACAATTTCTAGGTGCCGGGATTATTGTTTTTACTGCTTTTGCTGGTGCCCTAAATGCAGGTTTACCAGTCATGTTTGACCGAGAGTTTGGCTTTCTCAACCGCTTATTAGTAGCTCCATTAACATCTCGGTTTTCTATTGTTTTAGCTTCTGCTACTTTTATTGTCACCCTGAGTTTAATTCAAGCAGCAATAATTATCGCGGCTGGAGCATTTTTGGGTGCAGGATTACCGGGTACATTAGGACTAGGAATGATTGCCCTAATTATTTTGATGTTGGTTTTAGGGGTAACTGGATTAAGTTTGGGTTTAGCTTTTGCTTTACCAGGCCATATTGAACTTTTGGCAGTAATTTTTGTGACTAACTTACCTTTATTATTTGCTAGTACGGCTTTGGCTCCTTTATCTTTTATGCCTAGTTGGTTACAGGTAGTAGCTAGTTTAAATCCTTTGAGTTATGCGATAGAACCTATTCGCTATTTGTATTTATATAGTGAATGGTCTTTAAATAGTGTAGTTATGGAGGCACCTTTTGGTAATATTTCTTTTGGAGTGGCATTATTAGTATTATTGGTATTTGATATTGTCACTTTAACAGCAATTCAACCTCTATTACGTCGTCGTTTTGCTTAAATTTATTTGCTTAGTTTTAGAGGAAATAATAATTATATTTCCTCTTTATTTCAGGTTCAAATTTATTTGAATTTGAGTAAGTATTTAGTTAGGGTTTATCAAGACTTAGCTGTAAAAATTCACAACAAATTGTATTTCTCAGTCTAGAAATTTTGTAGAGTTTTGCTAATCTAGTAATTCTCAAATTAGTGAGATACAAAGTTTTTAGACTTGAGTAAATTAAGTTATAGAGAAAAGACTAAGATAAGTAGTTATACAAAATTAATTACACATACCCTATACACCAATACGGTTAAGTTAAGACAAAAAATCAATAATATATAGAACGATTAGATAGGCTTTTCAAACTTATGGTATATAGATGATACCAGAACCGCCTTAGTTAGAGGGTATTAAGAAAGTTGCATTTATTTAGATATAAATAAATAGTATTTGGGAGCTAGGCAAACCCTTTTTTATAACTGGATTTGTATGACATTAATTTTTATAACTAGAACTGCTAGTAACTGATAACCTAGAACTAACTTCTATTAATTAAAGTCTATTTCATCTAAGTGTGGTACAGTGATTCTAGCAGATTTGATTAATAAGAATAAAAACTTTATTCCATACTGCAAATAACGATTTAAAAATTTAGTGCCACTTTATCTTATCAACCTGTAATCCGCTGTAAGTAGAGAAAGAAAAAAAATGGAAGTATCTAACTAAAGGTAAAATTTTCAAAATACCTTTCCTTCTTTTCTTGTTACTTGAAAAATACCTCAATAGTTTTATAATGGATACTTAAAGTTTACCTACAATACAAATAAATATACTGCTTATGTCTACCAAAATTTTTACCAAAATTATTTTCAGTGCGTTAACTACAGGAATAATAACTATTTTTCTACCTCAGCCAACCTTTGCTAAACCTTATGAAAGTAATACAGTTAATCCTTTACAAGATTTACAAACAGTAGATAACCCCGATCCTTTTACTGGTTCGGGAGGGTTAGATATGTTCGACATTATCCATAATTCCAGACTCGGAAATAACCGGAATATGAAAGAATATATGATTGAACAACGTGACAGTTTAGATAACGCAGCATCACAATTCCGTAATAAACAAAAGCAACTTTTGCAGGAACCACAAAATGCTTCAGGTAGTAGTTCCCCTTCTACCGCTGGCAGTAATGAAGTTAATCCTTAGTCAGAATAGTAATAGTTATCCCTATGGTTTTAAGTAGGTAGGGATAAAAAATAATAAGTATATAACGAAAAGTAACATCATCAAAAAACTCTTCCTTTCTGCCTTCTGTCTTATCAGAACGATAAAATTTAATGCAGACTTACTTACCTAAAGAAATTAAGTTGACTAAAGAAAAGAAATAAGGCCTAAAACTTTCCCTTTTTCAGGCTATGCTTTCCTAGAACTCTTAAATTTCTGAGAGAATATGGGAAACAAGGGAGAGTGAGAGAATAGAGAAGTGAGGAAAAAACTGCTATTTCTCATAAATGACAGAGGTGGGTGAAAGTGAATAGCGCAATTTTAGCATTTGATTTCTTGGTTGTGCGGAGCTGTGGGATAAGTAAGTAGGGTTTGCTGAAAAAGTATTTTTTCAGGAGTAGGGGAATAGGGGAGTTTAGGGGAGTAATTTTTTTGCTCAACTATGCACCCAAAATCCTAAATTTTTCAGCCTTTAAGACTAAAAAGTTAGGACGGCTGGTAGACTTGCATAAAAAGATACAGGTAAAATTCTTCCTCGAAATGTTCGCACATCTTCCCACACTTCCTTGAAACACTATCGATTTCTTTAGCTACCTACTATAACTATCCTTCTAAGAATTTTGACTATCTATATAATTACTAGCCAATTCAGACACACTACCTTTTTCCGTCTGAAGTTGCCATTGACCAACTATATTTAGAGTTTCCTCCAAAAATTGACCCCGACATCGCTGACGCTGAATCTTACCACTGGTAGTTTTAGGAATACTACCAGTTTTCAGCAAAGCAATAGCATAAACTTCTACAGTATGTTCCTCTGCGACTGCTTGACGAATAGCTCCAACCACTTCCTCCACATTCAACTTTCGTAAATAACTACGTTCTACTTCCTGAACAACTATTAACCGCTCATCATCTTCTGCTTCTATAGAAAAAGCTGCTCCACAACCAGAACGTAAAGCTGGATGAGACTTTTCTACAGTCAACTCAATATCTTGAGGATAACGATACCTACCCCACAAAATCATTACATCTTTAATTCGCCCAGTAATAAATAGTTCCCCATCCTGCCAAAATCCTAAATCTCCCGTCCGTAAAAAAGGTCCCTTATCTGCCGAAAAAGCATTAAAAGTCCGTTCCGTTTCCTCTAGTTGATTCCAATAACCCTTACCTACACCAGCACCCGATACCCAAATTTCTCCAACCTCATCTTCTGAACATGGAATTAATGATTCTGGGTTAACAATCATAATTTCATCTCCTAACCAACTCCAACCACAACTAACCACAGCCCTGCTTTTCTCTCCACTAACAACTACTTGATTTTTTGCCAAAGCTTCAGCATCTACATATTTAACTACTGGAGCTTTTGTTTTAGTTCCCCCACTAATAAATAGAGTAGTTTCCGCCATTCCATAACAAGGATAAAAAGCTTCCCGCCGAAATCCACAAGGGGCAAACGTCTCGGCAAATCTTTCTAAAGTTGCAGCTCTTACAGGTTCAGCTCCAGAAAATGCGACGCTCCAACTACTTAAATCTAGGTTTTTTAGTTGTTTTGGCGTTACTTGGCGAGCAACTAGGTCATAAGCAAAGTTTGGACCGCCACTTGTAGTTGCTTTATATTTAGAAATAGCTTCTAGCCAACGTATGGGTTTTTGAATCAACGCTACAGGTGACATGAGGGTGACTGGGAAACCTCCATATAGAGGTTGTACGACTCCGCCAATTAATCCCATGTCGTGGAACATGGGTAGCCATATTACGCCTCGGCTTTCTGGAGTATGTTCAAAAGATTGATAGATAATTTCTGAGTTATGTAAGAGGTTGCCGTGAGTTACCATTACTCCTTTTGGTTTGCCTGTGGAACCGGAGGTGTATTGGAAAAAGGCAAGGGTGTCTGAGTCTATTTTTGGTTTGCTACATTGAGGTGCTTCAGATAATGAAATTTTGTCTGTAGCTATCCAGGGTAAATGGTTGAGTTTAGGAGCTAAGTCTGGATTTTTGGCTAATTTTCCTTGAATTTCCTTTAAAAAAGATGCTGTGGTGAGGATGGCTTTTGGTTGGGCAGACTCGACTCTTTCTTGGAGTTTGGTAATAGCTTCACTATTGAGAGGGGGGTTACTGGTAACGGCGATCGCCCCTGCATGGAGACAACTAAAGAAACTGGTGATAAATTCTAGTCCGGCGGTGTAGGGATAGACGACTAATATTCGGTCTCCTGGGGTGATGATTGATTGGAGGTGAGCAGCGATCGCTTGGACTTGGGTATTTAGTTGTTGATAGGTTAAGCTACCAGACTCGGTTTCTCCATCTGGCAGGAAAGTATAAGCTATTTGGTCGGGAAGATTTTCGGAGCGATGGTTGAGGATGTCTAGTATGGTTGAGTATTTAGCCATTTGAGGATTTTTGCAATTGTTGTATGGGTAAGTTTTTAACGATTACCACATACTTGTAAATCTGTCAAACAGCTGTTAGAGGAAGTGAGAAAAATTAGATCGCCATCCTAAAATGAATATGAGGCGATCGCTGGTTTCAACAATGGAATTATAAGTGTTTCCAGCTTAAAAATATTATTAGGGTATAAAATTGCTATAGATTATACATTGAGTAATAATATCACACAATTTGACAACAAGGCTGAAACCATTGAAACTATGTTGACGAGTTTAGGGATTTTTGGCGACTTTTTGTCAGAGGTTGATGACAATATTTAAAATGTTCTATCAAATCAGCTCAAATTGATAATTAAAACTTTTCATAAGTCTGGAATTCTCATAAGAGACATAAAAAAATGATAGAAAGGAGAAATTATGTATCTTTTAGAATTTGCCAGTTACTATCTAATCTTTATCAATCCATCAATTTATTTTGTTTATATTTTATCAACTAAATCGCCTCAGGCAACCTATTTGTTTTGAAACCAAGTTATAATTTAGACCAAAGAATAGTAATTAAATTAGGAGACTATAGATTATTGTGACACTAGAAGAGAGCTTCTGATAATAGTTAATCAATTTCCCATTGCAGTAAGAGACTGTTTGTAAAACAAGTATTAAGAGAGCTGAGAGTGACTAAAATCTAAAACAGGTAAGACTTCAAAAGCTGAAAATCTGATAAATACCAGAGGTGGAAAGGTGCATAGATTCCCTAGATTTTTAAGTGAAAAATAGTTATCTTGATTTCTTCTTTCTGATTACCAAAAAATTGTGTTCTAAAGCCTCCCTTTTTAAAGAGATAAAAAAAGAAGCTATTCCTGATATGAAGCCTCTTGCTTTCCTAGGTCATACTGCACAAACAGCTAGAGGTACTGATAAAGAAGTTCCTCCGCAGGAGGCTTTTTCCTGCGGAATGCTTTCCTTGAGGAATGCTGCGTAAACGCAAACATGTGCGTAGCAAACTGATAACTGAAATGACCTGTTCCCTGTTCCCTTTTTATATTTCCTGATACATTCAATCTCTAAAAAGAAATGTTATTAGAAGAAGAAATAGCTCAAAAAGCAAAAGAAGCAATCGCCTCTTTTCATCAAGGATAATTACAGTCTTAACCTACAGAAAATATTATCAGTTAGTTACAAGCAAATTTAACAGAAGAGTAATGAGATAAATAGTTTTCAACCTGAAATTTAAACGTTCATTTCCTAAATTTATGAAGCCAACTGATGAATTTGATGCTCAGAAGAAGCATAAAAATTTGATGTTGTGTATTATCAATACTAATAAGCAATAAAACTTGTTAATAAAATCAAAACCCATGAATATTATTTTAAAGCCAGAACAAGAAAAAGTAATTCAAGCCAAAGTAAAGAGTGGTAAATATACAACTGTTGATGAAGTTATTTCTGAAGCATTAAAATTATTAGATGAAAGAGATAAACATTATCAAAAGTGGGTAGAAGATACTCGCAAAACAGTAGCTGTGGGTTTAGCACAACTAGACAGAGGTGCAGGATTTGAGGTACAAACTCTGATCGATAAACTCAAATAAAAAGTTCGCCAAGCCAAAGAAAAAAAATAATGAGAATTTGTTTGATTTCTCCACAAGCAAGTCAAGATTTAGATGAAATTTTTGATTATTTTGCCAATCATAATGTAGGTACTGGTGAAAGATTTTTGATTGCTTTTGAGACCAACTGCGAAAAATTATTACAATTCCCAAATATGGGAATAAAGTTCTCAAGACATTGAACCTTCATTAAGAGATATTCCTCTCGATAACTATATTATTCTCTATCGTTTAATAGATAATGGTGTTCAGATTGTGAGAGTAGTTAGTGGATATCGTAATTTAGAATCTCTTTTTGAACAATAATTAGCAAAAACTTGAGATTTAGCTTACTTCTTACTTATTTCTTCTTCCTATTACTTCTTACCTCTTCCTTCTTATTTCTTCCTTCATTTATGAAAATTGCTATTATTGCCTCTGGATTTTTACCAGTATTAGATGGAGTAACCGTCAGTGGTTATTATCGAGTTCAAAAACTAAGTCAATTAGGTCATCAAGTTTTATTATTCTGTCCTGACTATAGCCCTCTAGCTCATTTATATCCAAATTGGCGAGATTATACAGGTAATATTTTCCCCAGAATTAAAATCATTAATTTACCTAGTACACCATTTCTAGATTTTGAAAGAAACGTAGGATTTAACACTTATAAAATAGTCAGTCGAGAGTTAGAAAAATTCCAGCCAGAAATCATTCATGTAGATGAACCAGAAAGATTATTTTTTGCTTTTTTTCGTTTAGCTGGTATCGAATTTGCTCGACAAAATAAAATTCCTTGTGTTTCTACTTTCAGAACGAACTTTTTAGACTATTTTGAAGATTTTTTGCCTTTACCAAAAGGGATTAATCTAATGTTGCAGTTAATCTTTAAAAAAAGTTTTGTCTCTATTTATAATCAATACGATTTGACCTTAGTTTCTAGCAAGATTACTTATCAAAAAATTATTAGTATAGGTATCAAAAATGGTATGTATGTTAACTTTCATGGTTTTGATATAGAAAAATTTGAATCAGCAAAGGTAACAGCTAATTTTTGGGAATCAAATTATCAAATTCCTAATTTAGACAACAAAGTAAAAATAGTATTTTTAGGTAGACTAACCGAAGATAAAGGTTGGAAATTTACCCTAGATGCTTTTGTCAGACTTCAGCAATTAATAAATATAGAAAAAATTGCCATAATAATTGTTGGAGACGGTCCGATGCGTGACGAAATATCAAACAAATTATCTCAAGTGACAAATCATATTTATTTATTAGGTAGAATACCTCCTGACAATGTACCTAATATTTTGAAAAATAGCGATTTTCATGTGACAGCTTCAGAAAAAGAAACCAGAGGTTTAACAGTATTAGAAGCTTTTGCCGCAGGTATTCCAGTAGTTGCACCTGAAGCAGGAGGAGTCACAGAAAATATTCAAGATGGTGAGAATGGTTTCTTATTTACTCCAGGAAATCAGGAAAATTTTTGTCAGAAATTGAAGCTATTAATTGAAGATAATAATTTGCGGATGGAAATGGGTATTAATGCTAAAGAATCTGTTGCTAAATATAGTTGGGATAATGCAGTGGCTAATCTAGTAAAAATTTGGGAAGAACAGATTAGGTTTAAATCTGATAGTAATCAGAGTATCTCTATATAAAAATAGTTGTTGCTGTAAGGCAAAAGACAACAAGGGAAAATTTTAGAGCCTTTATCTATATTATTTATTGATTATAAATTATTGAGGATTGCTATAGGGCTAAAATATATGAATAGTTTGCCTTTTTCTTTATCTGAATTTTGTCTAATTTTCTGCTCCTATTCTAATTAATGGGACTTAGAAATTGTCTGGTATAAAAATGGCTTTTTGATTACGGGAGATGAATGTCTAACATTCCCTATCAACAGTTAGTCTAAATCAGGAAATTACATCAATGAAGAAAATTTATAGCAATTCTAAATAAGTTGCGACAAATCAAAAAGTAGATAAAAAGTAGAAACTCCCACCTGTTCCTTGTTCCCTAAAAATCAGTAATATTTTTGCTACGAATATATTAGATGATTGCTATATCTTAGAGACTGTTTGTCAAACAAGTATTAAGATAGCTTAGACTGACTAAAATCTAAAAGAGGTAAGACTTCAAAAGCTTAAAATCTGGTAAATATCAGAGGTGGAAAGGTACATATATTCCCTAGATTTTTAGTAAGCATTTCCTGCGGAATGCTGCGCAAACAGCTATTAGCAGTCAGCAGTCAGCTAATAGTCGAGCCAACATACAGGACTGACTAAAATTAGTTGATGATCTTTTTCTTATGAATATGATAATTACTATATTTTATTCTTACAAAAAACACCTTAATTATCATAGATGATGCCTGATTGTTATAGCGAATTTTTAACCACTGAATACTTACCAATTTCTTGATTTGTCATTCTTAACATCCAGTTAACTCTGAGTAAATTTTTATTCAATCCAACTTCTTACTAAACTTTTTATGAAACTAACCTACAACTAAATTTATTTTAATTTATGTCTAAATTTCTTCTCAAACCTAACTTAATAAGAACAATTTTATGTGATGCTACACATAATTATCAATTTATTAATTTGTCATTCTCGATCTAAAGTCAAGTGTCACTAACGCTAAACTTTTATTCTATATAACTTCATATTAATTTAGTACAAATCTAAATCAACTAAAATAACATTCTCGTTGTTTTTCTCAAAATTATATACTCAAAGCTCTATTGGATTTTATCTAATTTTTTTGTGTATTTTGCAACAATAACTATTAGATTCCTTTGAGTAATAGCTTGGCAGAAAACCTGGAATAAAACTTTTGTCATAAAAATATTAAGACAATATAATCTTTAAGTCAGTTAAAAAATATCCAGTTAAAGTAAAGTAAATGATAGATACTATCAAGTAAATCAAACAAAATAAACTGAGAAATTTTAGTTATTAACTTCAAAAGGAAAATCAACTTGAATACCTAGTATAAAAATCAATTTTTCAGGCAAAAATAAAATTTCTAATAGCTGTAGCAACCCTCAAAAAAATTGACTAATTTATACATAATATATACTAAGTCTCTGAAAAATACTAAGTTATAATAAAGTATGATGCAGTCAACTAAATCAATGCTATTCCATTTCATTTTCATTCATCTAGCAACTCAAGGTTATGCAAACATTCTTATTTATATGGTTGGGACAAATTGTTTCTCTATTCGGTTCTAGCCTGAGTGAATTTGCTCTAGCAGTCTGGGTTTATCAAACAACAGGTTCGATTACCCATTATGCTCTGTTATCCTTATTCATTCATCTACCTAGTCTCTTTATTTCACCATTTGCTGGTGCAATGGTAGATCGCTGGAGTCGGCGTAGGGTAATGATACTCAGTGACTCAATTACCGGGGTAACAGCATTAGGAATTATGTTGTTAGTCTTCTCAGGCCAACTACAAATTTGGCATATATACATAGCAGTGGGCATTAGTTCAGTTTGTAATGCCTTTCAATGGCCTGCTTATATATCCACAATTCCTCAAATTGTCCCAGTGCAACACTTGAGTCGGGCGAATGGCATGGTACAAGGTGCAATAGCAACGGCAAGAATTCTTGGTCCAAGTATCGCTGGATTATTGATAATAAAAATTCATCTTCACGGAGTATTATTAGTAGACTTTAGCACTTATTTAGTTGGATTATTGACTCTATTAACTGCAAAATTCCCTAGAAAGGAAAAGACAATTGCTAGGAGAAAGGTGACATTTGAAAGCTTATGGCAGGAAGTTGTTTCTGGTTGGAATTATGTAGTCATACGTTCTGGTTTGCGGAAGTTAACAATCTTTTTTGGTGTTATCTACTTAAGTGCAGGAATATTGCAAGTTTTATTCTTGCCTATGGTATTAAGTTTTGCCTCTGAAAAAGAATTAGGAATAGTAATGTCTGTGAGTGGCATTGGAATGTTAGTAGGTAGTGTAGCTGTAAGTTTATGGGGAGGCGTTAAACGTAAAATAGAAGGGATTTTATTCTTCGTATTTATCCAGGGATTATGTCTATGTTTAGGCGGATTAAAACCTGCTGTAATTTTAGCAGCAATTGGTGGTTTTGGGTATTTATTTTCTAGGGCAATTATTGTTAGTTTAAATCATACTATTTGGCAACAAAAAGTACCTCAAGATTTACAAGGACGGGTTTTTGCTTTACAGAATATGATGGAAAAATCTTTGTTAGTAATGACTCACTTGAGTGCTGCACCATTAGTTGAATTTATCTTTAAACCTTTAATTAGTGAAAATGGAATTTTAGCAAATAATGTAGGGCAAATTATTGGAGTTGGAGATGGTAGAGGAATGGCTTTATTATTTGTGTTGATGGGTTTATTAAATATGGGAGCAGTATTAGTTGCCTATCGTACTCCTGAGTTGCGTCGGGTGGAGAGAGAGTTACCTGATGCGGATCGGTTTGTTAATAAAAATCAATCTGATAATACAGAACAAACTGTATTTATGTAGGAAGGCAGTTGCTAGAGTTTTTCTCAAACCCCTGTAGTAATTTAGTCTAAAAAAGGCTTGAAGAGTAGCGATGGTAGGGTAGGGTTCGGTAGCAATATAGCTCAGGTTTTACACAAAGGATTTTATCGGATATGACATCAATTAGGGTTTGCGCTGATAAAACTAAAAGTCAGGATAGCTAAGGTAATGGAGCTTTTTATATTCAGTAATTCTTGTAGTTATGGGCTACTTATTGGCATTAATTTACTGAGAATTTCTATTGAAATTCTTAAACTTATCATCACATAAAATAGCCGAAACCTTTGCCTGTTTCCCTCATCTCCGGGTCTCCGCGTCCTATCCAACCAATTTTTTCAGCAACCCCCAATTATTTCTCCCTACTTCCTACTCCCTAGTTCCTACCTCACAGGGGTAGGTTTTTTCTGAGAAAATACCCCTGTAAGCTACTCCCTACTTCCTCTTTTTCGGATCAATCTATTGTTTTAATAGTCTTAATGCTTGGATTGCCAATAAGAAAAAGCCTACAGAACCTAATAGAGTAAGAATTTGGGCAACTAAGTTAGGGGTTAATATTTCACTCATAATCATTATATTAATTATTTTGTAAGAAATAAATCTATCATATCAAATCCCAGTAATTAGTTTCTTTATTAGTCATAAGCCATTATTTAAAAGCCAAAAGACATAAATAACAACAGATTTTATATTCTGGGTGTTACTGAATCAAGGTATGAAAATAAAAATTAAATGGTCTCGAATATTCGTTATTTAATAGTTTAGTAATTAGAACTATATAGTGAAAAAGATATAGATTTTTTCAGGATTAGGTAACAGGGAAAACTTAACTGGGAACAGTTCATTAATGGATAATGGATAATTGATAATTACCTCTGGTTAAAACCGTTCTTGATTGAAGAGCAGGAAATATTATTTCTTTTTTTACCCTTAAAAGGGGAGGCTTTAAACCAGAATTATTTAATTAATAATTATTCGGTAAGATATTTTTCTGAAAAAGCCATGAAAAAGGATTTTTTTATGGTGAATTTTCCTTTCTTTAGCCGATCTAATTAAGAGGTTTATTTATGTCTATTGTAAAAAAACACAAATCATACCCACGCATCAGCAACGCCATAATCTGTATAGTTAGGGAAGTGCGATAGACAGTTATTATATCAACTCTGATTAATGAGATGATATAAAACTACTCTTCTATATCTCACTCATAAACTGTCAAAATTATTTCTCTACCCTCTACTCTCTATTCCTTAAAATTCTACAATATTTCACAACTCAAATAATATTGCTATAGTCATCCATCTAGAGGTTGCAGGTAATCAAAAAGTAGATAAAAAACCTGAAACTCTCGGTTGTTCAAAGTTAACTTTTCCCTAAAAGTGGTAAGATTTTTATACACAGATCAAATAGGATTTCTATATACTTAATTAGCAAATATTTATCAAATTAGTATTAAGATTGTTTATTATAGGTAATCTTATGACATATTTTAAATTTAATAATTAATAATTACCTTTGCTAACAAAGGATAGGATTGACAAAAATGATTGTTTTTTCTTTTTTATCCTTAAATAGACATCTCGGATCATCAAAAATCAAATTAATTATTGCCTATAAATCATTAATTATTTCCCATCCTGGGAGGGGTTATGGGTGGGTTCCCTACTCCCTATTCCCTATTCCCTATTCCCTACTCCCTATTTTCCGGAAAGATATAATCAAAATATTTCTTTTTTCTGACTTATAATTTTGCTAAAGATATCCAGTGATAGTTCAAAGGAGAAAAATTATGGAGTTTGAAACCAATGTACAAGAAGCTTGCTACAACAAAATTTGCCTGTGGATGAGAGAATTATTTGACAAATTTCCTTGTACGAGACAAGATTTACCAGGTATTAACTTGTTTATGGGTTCTGCCTTAGTTGAAGTCTATGTTTTTCCTTGGGGAGACAATGAAGCAATTATTAATACTCGATCCTCTGTAGTAACTAATATTAATTTAAACCCCGAATTGATGAAATTTTTACTGCGAGAAAATAGTAAAATGCGCTTCGGTGCTTTTGGTATAGATGAACAGGATAATATTATATTTGAACATACAATAGTTGGTTCAACTTGTGATAAACCAGAATTAGAAGCATCAGTCAAAGCAGTTTTAAAAATTTCCGATGAATATGATGATAAAATTGTGGAAAAGTGGGGAGGAAAAAGAGCTATGGATCGAATGGATTAATTCAACTAAATAAATTTATATTTTATAATTAACAGCGGTTTGACCAATTTAATATTAATCTAATTTATTATGCTAAAAGCCGAACCTACCTATAATTTTCCCGAATCTAATCATCCCATAGTTAAATCACTCTTCCATCATAGTGACCAAGAATTGCTAACCTTATTTCAGAACTATCCAGACCAAGGAAAATACTTTGTCACAATTTTCTGTCGGTATGGTTTGATAGTCCAAACTCTAATTCAACATTCCGTCAGATCAGCAGTTCAGGCAGACTATCTATTTGCCCAAACTTGGCAACATATATTTTACGAATTGCGTGGCCTAGATCTACGAGGGGAGGCAGACTCCGCCACTGGAGATACTACTCTCCAGAATTGGTTAATTAATGTTACGGCCATTAGTATTAACCAAGCAGAAATGCCCCCAGTTGAGTCAATTCGTTATTCTTTAAAAATGGCCCCACCACCTTTATGGTGTTATGTCAGGCAAGTATTAGATCAGTTAGAGCCTTTATTACGGTTAATTTTGTTGATGTCTCAGACTTTTCACTGGAGTGAAACAAGAATTGCTGCCTATCTCCAAGCGGAGGGAGAAACTATTTCACATCAGGAAGTAAAAACTTTGCTACACCAGGGTTATCATAATCTAGATAATAATTTACCAGAAGATATTAAAGCCATCTATTTCCATGATGATCTTGAGCAAGTTAGCAAAGGTATAAATCAGTTTCTCCAAGTGCCAAAAGAACCAGAACCAGAAAATATAAATAGTTAAATATTAACTTCACCTAGTTCAAAAATACCCCGCCTTTACCACTAATATTTAGTGACTTTGAATCTAAACTAAAATCTTCTGTAGCATTAAATCTAACCTCTAATACCCTAGAAGAAATGCCTTGAGGACTAACTAATAATAATCCACCATCAGGACGTTGGTAAGTTAAGGTTAGTGGAATTGGCAATTCCGATAATTCCACTACTGACCTTTCCCCTAGAGTTCGATATCGGCCACCAATTACCTGATAATTGATTACAGCATCCGTTTGATTAATCAATCTTAGAGTAATTATACCTTCACCAGGTGTCACCCTACCAGCAGGTTCTGGGAATTTGGGTGGTGGCTCTGTTGTCTCTGACTCTTGAGTAGGAGGTTGACGGCGAGTTGGCTCATTCCTCTGTGATTCAACTTCCGTTTGCTGATTAGCACCAGGACGTTGACGACGAGTTGGCTCATTCCTCTGTGATTCAACTTCCGTAGGTTTTTCCATATCACCAGATGGCTCAGAATTATCCTCTTGCTGATTAGTTTCAGGAGGTTGACGGCGAGTTGGCTCAGTTGGCTCTGATTCAACTTCCACAGGTTTTCCTGTAGGAGGTTTGGTTGTACCAAGTGGTGGCCCTCCAGCTTGAGAAACTGCGATTATTGCTATCATTAAACTGCTACTTAAGGCAGTAATAATAGGGAATTTTTGCATAAACTTAGAATTAGAAAGCAATTGAATCATCATCTCCTAAGATTTTGAATCAGGGGTCATTTCAGTTAACAATTTGCTACACACATAAAAAGCCTCCTTTCCTGCGGAATGCTTTGCTACGCACATGAAACGCAAACAGAGGAACTGCGTTTTTTCCTGACGGAATGCTGCGCAAAGATGTCGCCCAGCGTTTTCCTACGGAACATGAAAAACGTTTCGGCTAAGAGCCGACATGAATGCGGTAGCATGACTTTAGGAAAGTTGTGCCCTACCTAAACAGTTCGCCTCTTTACAGAGGAACTACCCTATAAGTACCTCTGAAATAAGGAGGTTTGATATATAGTTTAGTCATCATCTTTATATCATAATAATTTTGTTACATTGCACAATTAGGAATGATGAAGTCTGAAATTACTTATTTTTATATAATTCTTTTCCTCATATCTGTACAGTTGAAAACTTATTATCATTCTTGAATGTGCAA
>JBFRWR010000589.1:0-3626 GCA_051439685.1 Trichodesmium sp. | reverse complement strand
TAACAATGTTCATGTGACGATGTGCCGATACAATTAATAATTACCCTTTCTGGAAACGGATAGGATTGACTAAAAGGAAATTTTTTGATTTATCCCCTTGAAAGGGGAGGTTTTAAACCTTAATTGTAATTGTTGAATGAATAATTAATTATTGACTATCAACTCTTCATTTACTTACAAAGCGTTTTGGTGAGGTTCCAGAGAATATTAAAAATCAGTTATCAGATTTGTCTTTGGAGGATTTGGCAAATTTGAGTGAGGAGATTTTTGACTTTACTAATTTCGATAATTTATCAAATTGGTTGACAAATAAGCAACGTTGAAAATTAATTAATAATTATTAATTATTCCCTCTTCTATAATAGAGAGATTGACTAAAATGATTTTTTTGTCTATGAATGGAGAGGCTTTATCTCTAAATTTTTCGGTAATTTACGCAGGAGAACCCCCCAAACCCGGTTTCTCGTAGACACCTTTTATTAAAAACAACGATTTATCCTAGAAACAGGGTTTCTTTGCGTAAGTCCTATCTATGAATGGAGAGGCTTTATCTCTAAATTTTTCGGTAATTATCCTAACTCCTAAATTCTCAAAGGTACCTTGATATTTTTTTTATTTCCTTATCTAAGGATTCATTAATGTAATGTACATATTCATTATATTCTGGCATTTTACCAAATACATTAAGTAATATTTGATGTTGTTTCTTCAACTTATCATCATACTCATATTTTCCAATACATTTATCATTGCTATTACCTTTTAATACACCAATAACAATATGACTTTTTTGAGTTCTTATAGTTAAATATTTTGCCATTATCAGAGCATATTCTTCTCCTGAATTTTCTTCTACATAAAAGCTATCATCTGAATAGAGCAAACCATTTTTACTAAATCCATTAAATCCTTCTATTCCTTGAACATACATATCATCATCACCCCAAATATTGTTGATATCAAAAGTATAAAGGTTATCAACTTTTAAGATAAAGTAAAAATCATCCTCTTCTAAATATTCAAAATTTTCTTTTCTTTCTGTTACTTGTTTTTCCTCTGGTAATTCGGAAAAAAAGTTACCTGATCTATTTTTATTTTTATTAGAACCAGAATTAGATACACCAAAACCTTTAGCCATTATTTTATAATCCTTAATCTTATATATTATTCAAGATTTTATCATATACAGCAGTTTCCTATTTACTAATAAAACTATGTCCAGATAATCAGTGATAAAAAAGTTGTTGCTTGCAGTAGGGCTTTAGCCCGAACTATAGATAGGGCTAAAGCCCTACTACTAACTGAAATGGTTTTAAATATAGAAATGGTGCGTTACATTTTCATTAACGCACCCTAGTGGACTCTACTTTATTTGCTGATAGCTGAATGCTTAAAGCTATTTAAACTGTCAGAGGCAACTTCTTATTATCAGTTTCTAAACTATTAAATAACTTCTGCCAATTTTCAGCACTTGCTTGATTTTCCTTATCTCCTTTTGCCTCAAAAGTTGTATTGCTAGCCTTATTTTCTTCTAAAACTTTGACACAAAGTTCGGCAATATCATCCCGACTCACAATACCTTTAATATTATCACCTTGGTCAAATATTAAAGCTTGACCTCCTGGTTGTTCAGTCATTCCACAAGGTCGAATTACAGTATAAGGAATCCCACTGGAACGAATAACTTCTTCACCTTTTAATTTCCAGTTCAACAAACCTTTTAATTGGTCATTAAACTTAACCGCTGGAGGTTGTTCATCTAAGTTTAAACCTGGTCTACCCGGACGAGTTACACCCGCCGAACTAACCAGTACAAATTTGGGTAATTCGTCGCTACCATAAGTTTTAATAGACTCAACTTCTAACTGAAAAAATCCTGGCGAAAATTTAGGATTAAGTTCTCGGTTATATTCAAATTTACTCAACATTAATTGGCAAGAATAAACTTGACTGGGATTAAAAGGTTGAGCATTTTCGACAACTCTCGCGCGGAATACTGGAATTAAATCTTTAAATGGAATGCGAATAGTTGTCCAGATATTATAAACAGTATCAAAAGAATAGCAGTAACCAACGCCATCCCATTTTTCTTCACAGCGCAGGAAAAATTTATAACGTTTGCCATCTCCTTTTACCCGGAGTTCAATACCAGCAGCGCCCAATAAATTCATGGGAGGATCGAAGTTGCGAGTACGAACCGAGACGAAACCGCCGGAGTTTTCTGTGGAAACATTACCGGAGAAAAGAGCGCTACTACCTGTGAGACGGATGGAACTTTCACTGACTCCCCCCATAACAACATCATCTAATGCACCCCAGGTTTCTTTGACATCTTGGGTGGGGTTCGTGAAGTCAAACAGAATTTTTTGGTTGCTTGGTTGTAGTTGTGGTTTTGCTGCTGCTACTAAATTTTTCATCCCTTCGTATTCGACGAGTTCGGGTTCTTCCACAACTTCTGGCATGAAAAATTTTATACCTTGATAATATTTTTCCCGGTTTGGGTTGTCTCCTTCAACTGGTTGTACTCGCGTACCTGTACAACAAATGATTTTGCTAACATCTTTGAATATCTCAGGGGTGAGAGTTTCTGGTTTAGTAATGTCGGCAGTTACTATTTCGACATTCTTACCGAGAACTTTTTGAGCTTTTTTAGCATCTCGAACAAGCGATCGAACTTGATAACCCCGCTTCAGTAGTCTAGGTACAACTCGCTTACCAACTCCTCCATTAGCACCAACTACTAATACAACTTCTGATGTGTTTGTTGCTTTAGGTGTCTTTTCACCAAAGAATTTTTGTAACCATTTAAAACTCCCGATAAAGGGAATAACCCCAAAATATGAGAGAGTTTGGAATAATCTACTTGTCTTAGACTTAGATGTTTGACTTTCAGTCATAACTATATCCTTAAATTTGTCTTTTCTATATATTAAGATATGTTAAGTAAAATTGTCGAATGGCCTTATAGAAATTGGTAATTCAGGGGTCTGCTTTCCTTACCCATGCTTGGTATTACAGTATTTTTTCGGGTTTTGAGATATAGCTTGATATAGTAATTATTACTCTTAGTCAAATGCAAAAGTTCTTAATTTTAGGGAAGCGGATTTTTGGAGTAGGAATTTCTCGTCCTAATTCTTGAGCAGTTTCAATGCGATCGCTCAACTATTAACCTATTAATTTATTCAATATAAATAACATCACCTTGGTCCAGACATTCTAAAGCTTTATTTACTTTAATCATTAAAGGTTTCAATGTTTCGAGACGACTATCTTGAGAAATTAAAACAATTATTATTAAATCAATTTGTTGAAGATTTTGCTGTGAAGTTAAATTTTGGTCTATTGTGATAAAAACATCAAAACTTGATGATGCTAATTTTAATAATTCCCCATTTTTTATTCCTGCCCAACCTTGTTCGGGAACTGTTATTACTTGATGATTTATGATTTCTTTTTTTAGCTTTTCAGGTAAGCATTTATCCAGCAATATTTTCATAAGTTTGCTTCAATAATGTTTCTTGAGCTAATTTTAATAGAGAAACTGCTTGTTCTTGAGTCACCGTAGGAAAATCATCAAGAAAGTCTGCTATAGTTTCTCCTGCACTTAAATAATCAATAAGAGTTTT
>JBFRWR010000588.1:0-2950 GCA_051439685.1 Trichodesmium sp. | reverse complement strand
TGGTTTAAATCGGCCCCATTCCATAATGTCCCAAGTAAAGGGGTCTATTCCACTAACCCACCATCCAGAGGTGTCGAGGCAGTTGTCGAATTGCCTTAATCCGGCTGCGTCTAGTCTTCCTGAGTTGGTGCGTTTGGGGTTTGGATGGAGTAGGTCAAAGAGTAGGGAGGATGGGCTGTATCCTTCTACTTTGTTGATTGATTGGAAGTTTAGTTTTGCGATTTCGGGATGGATGGCGGAGCTTAGAACCAACTCATTCCAATGGGTTTTGTTTATTTTCATTGTGGCCTACCTGTTGTGGTGGTAGACCCGGTAAGACGAAGAGTGTAAAACTTTAATTTTTTGCTGATTTATTTTTGCTTTAATCCCTTTGCTCATTTTTGAGTCGTGTCATACACAACTCAAATGCGGAATATTGACCTTTTCAAATCATCAAAAATGTTATACAATTACATACGGATATGTAATTAAAACCTCCCCCAGGTCTAAACCAGGTCTAAGGGGTTCAGAGTCCAGGTCCAACAGGAAATCGTCGCAAGTCGCCAAACTAACAAGCGATTTTCTGTGGAACGCTCTGGATGTAAATCAACTAAATTTTAAATATTTTTGTGACAAAGCCCAAGTAAAATAGTAGCTTTAGGTTGGGCATAATGCTCTTACTATAACAAGCAGACTTGAATCTTCTATATATGTCTGCTGCTAATTTAAGTCTGATATATTTCATAGCCATAAATTCATTCGCTCTCCTCATCTTCAGCCCATTCTTCAGCAGGCAACCTCTCTGCATTTCCTTGGAGGATATCTATCCACAATTCCTCAGCAGTGATCCCCCTTTTTCTGGCTAAATATTCTAATCTTTTTTGAATCTTTGCTTCGCGCTCCTGCATTTTGGCGCATAGTAAAGATGTGGCCTGTTGACTTTTTGGCCTGTTATTAATCCAAGAGTCAACTACAAGTAAGTCCCGATACCATTCCCCAAGTGGGGACAACATAATTCGTTCGTCTCTATTTACCATTATTACTCCTAGTGGCTTCCAATTGGATACCAATATACACTTTTGTTTTAACAAAAATGTTGACATTTTTGCTTTTGTTGCCTTATGGTGTATTTAAGGAAGCCATAAGGTTTCCATTTAGCAAAAAAAAGAGACCGCTTGGCCTCTTTGACTATTTAATATATTCAACAATGACTTTAGCATTAGAACGGCCAATGAGTCCAGCTTGCGACTCAACATTGGCTGATGATATCAGGCATCTAATTGATAATTTGCCAGTAGCTCTCTACGACATTGAGCATGATTATCAGCAGTATTTAGAATGTGAAGTAGTTCTCATTGACAATCGTGTGGAGCATTGGCAACTAGAGATACACGACAACGATTGTATAGAATTATTGCACCAACGATACCTCCCCAACGGACAACTAGAAGATATAGGCTTCTGTGAAATCCACTATCTGTATGACTTCTTAAAGGCTTTTCTGTCTGAGCCTACATGGCAGCAAATTAAAGATATTGCCTATGAGAAGTGTGAGCAATATGGTGACTTTGAGAACTCACTGGCACGAATAGCTGAGTTAGCATATTTACCCTATCCTTCTCCTGGCAAAGACTATAACCGAGTCAGAATTTTACGGGACTGCGCGATCGCAGAAGACCTCTAACCAAAGCCATCAAAAGCCTTGATAATACTAGGTTTTTTGATTTTCGTACACTTTTCAATTAAACAAAAAAAATCTACACATTTCTAAGGAGAAAATAATCATGTCTAACCAAGAAGGAAGGGAGATGGCACATAGGCCATTAGGCTATTACAGTGCTTCCGATGATATTGCCGAAAAAATTGACCCCAACGGCTACAAACCCGAAATATCAGCTAGCACAAAAGAAAAAATTTATCAAGCTATTGCTGCTGATATTCCAGAAATAGCAACTACTTCCGACAAGAATAAGAAAGCTATCGCTAAGTGGGTTGTCAACGAAAGTTAAGTAGAAAAATCCCCCGGTAACAACGCCGGGGGTGACAGCAACAATGCCATCACGAATTAAGCCCAGAGGATTCTGCTTATCAGAATTTTATGTAGAAGGGGACAAGGTTAGGGCAAGATATAAAACCGACCATCTAGAATGGATGCGCGATCGCCATTTGTAAGACTAAAAAGGAAGCCCAAACCCTAGCACAGCAACTAAATGAACCACTACAGAGGATAGAAAAATAATGAATTTTGTTGAACCTAGACAACTTTACGAAAGGTACATAAAAACTCATGCACAAAGAATAAATAATCCAGAAATCTCCCAAGCTCAAAAAGCTAACTGTAAATGGCGTATAGCTGAGGTCTTGAACTTTGAACAAAAGTATAACGACTTTGACCGGGAACATTGCACATTGACACAAGAGCAGGAAGCAGAAGTAATGGGAATTGTAGCGGAGTTTTTGACCGATGATTAACACCATACTTAAATCTGAAATCAATATCTTAGCTAGAGAATTAGCCTATATTTCCGGTTGGAAATGTCCGGAAAATTATGACTTTTTTAGTAGCAGCAACCCCCGTGCCCAATACTTTAAAGCCTTAGCTATCAGAGCTTACGAGGTGATTCAGAGGGTAGAGATAGATGATGATTAATACTTTTTTCAAGTCTGATGTCGCCTTCTACTGTCTAACCTCCATACTGTGGCTGCTCACAATTAAAATTATCTGCACCCTAACCTAACCCAACAGAAAACCCCTAGTAATTGAGCTAGGGGCAACTACAAAAAATCAGTCAACCAATGAAACAACTCCCAGAAATAGACCCCACAGTATTATTAGCCGAACCTTACAATTTCCAAAGTTTTGAGCTGGCAAACCTACTCGGATGCTCAATTTATACAGTTGAGAGTTGGCGATTCAAGCGCCGTCGTCCCGCAGCTCCTGTCAAGAAATTAGCAGCAGTCGTCAAAAATA
>JBFRWR010000587.1:0-16158 GCA_051439685.1 Trichodesmium sp. | reverse complement strand
ATAAGCACCTTTGATTCTACCTTGATAAAGTAAAGCTCTGACTCTTTGACAACAGATACCTAACAAAAAAGCAGCTTCTCTCGTTCCAATGTATTTCTTAATAGTCTTCTTAATAGTCATTTTTACTATAGCACTATAGTTTTAGGATACAAAATTTATGTTATTAATTATAAAAATGAACTTCACTCATCAGACAAATAATTACTGTAATATTCACTACATTATAGTAAATCATTGGCATTTATGGTCGGTTCATACACATCTTCATACTTACAGCAGAAGTAGAATGGCATATTTAATTTTTAGTTTTAGGTTGAATGTGGATTTGATAATCATCTCTAATTCTCTTAATAGGAAAGTGAACAAACTTGGGCTGCCCTATTATTTTCCACTCAAACATCCGTAGTAGATGAGATGCAAAAACTTTACTAACTATCATTGCCATCTGCGCTCCTAAACAAGCATGTACTCCACCGCCAAAAGGGATAAATTTGTACATATGACCTTCATTACGTTCTGGCAAAAAACGCTCTGGCTCAAATTTCTCTGGTTGCTCAAAATGTTCTGGCATAATGTGAGCTATTCTGGGTTCTGCAATTAAAGTCCAGCCTTTTTCATAGAGCATACCATCAACTACGACAGATTTAGTTAAGCGACGACTAGCAGTAGAACTTGGTGGTAAAGTGCGGAGAGTCTCTTTAATTGTTGCCTCCAGAAAAATCATCTGTTTTAAATGCTCTGGTGAAAACTGATTGATATTATTATTTTCACCCAATATCTGTTCTTGTTCCTCTCGTAACCTTTGCAATATCTGTGGATATTTTCCAAGTTGATATATCAGAGAACATACAAATCCTGAAATTTCGTAGTGGGATGCCCACAACTGCAAAAGACATTGATTTTTAATCAGAGAATCACTAAATATTCCATCTGGGTTTTCCTGCTGACTAGCTAACATCATTGACAAGAAGTCTTGAGTAGGATTAATAGTTCCACCTTCTCCCAGTCGTCGCTTGATAACTGCATCCATGAATTCAATCAATTTTTTTCGTGCTTTTATTCCACGACCATAAGCAGTTAGAGCAGATTCCCATTTCAGTAATCCATAAAAACCGTCAAAGTAGGATTTGTATAAAGCTTTTAATTCTGCTTTTGAAGAAACTGGTAATCCTTCAAAGGTAGTAGAGTCAGAGTCGTTCAAGCTAATTCCCAGAAGTAGGGGAGTGAGTATATCAAAGCTAATTTTCTCCACTGCTGGATATAGCTGAATTTTTTGGCTACTCCATGTTTTGATGCCTTGGTAAATAATGTTATTAATATGTGGGATATATCCTGCTAATGTTGCGCCAGTCAGCCCAGGTGCTAATGCTGCTTTACGCTTACTGTGTAAGTCAGGACGTTGAAATAGACTGTACTCGCCAAACATTTCCATTGTCGTTGCTGGCAATGCAATTTCTGTATATTTATTGTCTCCATTGAATGCCATTTTATTTGCTGTAGCACTTCCTACAAATACTGTTGTTCCACTAAAAACACCAGTTTTGAATATAGGACCGTATTTTTTGAAGTTTTCACGACAGAAGCGATCGGGATTAGCGATGTAATTCAATGTGTCATACCATTTTGGTTTTCGTGGTGGAATTTTAGTCTCCCCTGGTGCTGTTTCTCCATCAGCTAGTAATAGTAAATCAGTTGTTTGTAAATTCATTGTTTATTATATGTAATACCAATTTGAAAAAGATTGCTATATGTCCTAAAAAAAAGGTGGTAAGTCTTAAGGATTGGGAAAAAATACTAAATTTTATTGTTTTTTCAATTTATCAAACAGATGTTAAACTTAACCCACTCTGGAAATAATAGTGGATTTTTCTTTCAACTGCTCCAGGCCGTGAGATAATATTAATAATGTTCAAATAAAAATATAATAGGAAGATTTAATATGGTACAAGGCGATCTATGGATTCCGATAGCAGTTGTAGTAGTTGGCTTTGTGGCTGCTGTCACTATTGGTTCAATTGCTTGGTATAATTCTAAACGTCCTCCCGGTTGGGAAGATAGCCAACGTCCTGATTATGTTCCTAAAGTTGGCGAGAAGGATGAAAATAATTAGGGTTTGCTGAAAAAGTATAAGTGGTAGGAGTCAGGAGTCAGGAGGAATGGGGAATGAGTGAGGAGGCCGTCGGCAGAATTATCCCTTGATTTTCTGCCTTATGTAGCCTAAAGTCCAAACTTTTTAAGCTCCCTAGGCTGAAAACCTTGAAATTTTTCAGGACTTTAAAAGGCTAAAACCTTTATCTTTGAATGGTTTAAGATTTATTCAGCCAGCCCTAATTAATAATTATTACTTATTAATTATTACCTTGGTTAAAAGCCTCCCCCCATAGGGAAAAAAATAATTTTTTTTCCTTCTTTCAATCCTCTCCCTAAAAAGGAGAGGTAATTATTATAGCGCTAGGCGCTAGGGAATAGGCAATAGGGAATAGGGAATAGTAAGCTGTCAAAGGGTTTTCCTACCGAATGCTGCGCAAACAGGATTTATAAATGTCCTAACCTTTGCTTCGACTGCTATAATGGTTAATTACTGAAAGCTATTTTTAGGTCAATAAAAAGTTGTAGGGACATTGCACCAACGTCCCTACAAAAAAATATATTTTTACATCTATTTAATCCTATTTCTTATTAACTCCACTGGGGAATTGATCTATTTTAGCTATACCGTAGAATGTAATGTTATCTTTTCCGATTCTTAGCCGATCTACTCGGAGTTGAGTATTTTCTAATGCAAATTTATCTAAGTCTAGTAAATTATTGACATGATCTATAAGAGATTTACCTAAGTCTATAGATTCTTGATTACCATTATATTTGACATTTACAAATCTGATTTTACGTCGCTCCTCCACTTCTACCTCAGCAGTAAAATCAACATCTATGAGTTGATTTGAATTTCCTACTCCGATTTGAGTATTTAGTCTTAAGGCTCTATCTTCAGTAATACTCATTTGAGTATTGTGAAAATGTAGGGGTTCCCCCTGATACTTAAGCCTTTGGAGTTTCTCTACCACAAATGGGGTATTAAAAGAGGTGGTCAAATCTGACTCACTTAATACTGTCCTCATAGTGGCCTGGATAGGCTGCTTGAGTTTTACTTTACCTGTAAAAATTGCACTGAAGTCTATCGATATAGCTTGCAGGTAAAGTTCCATGACTTCTATGCGAAGGCCATTATACATCTGCATTCCTTTGCCAATGAAATCAAACCCATCCAGACTACCCTGTAAGAGTTTGGCCACTGGCTCGGCGCGGACATTGGCTTCGACTTGATCAGAGCTTCTAAACAGAGCTGCAATTGCTGCTCCTGCTACCTTGCTAACTAGGCGGTCGCCACTTTGATTTTGCATTGGTGTACTCGTAAACAATGCCGTCACCATAATTTTTCAATATGTACCTTCACGGATATTATAACCTTTTTGTGAAGAATTGTAAAAGTAACTTTTACTTGTGTAAATTTATTTGTACTTATGTAAATAATAAGCTGTACTATACTTTAGCTTTTTTAATCAAAAAACAAAGTAAATGAGGTAGTCTGAATAACTATCCTTATAGAACCCCTGAAAGGATCTATTTAAAATTAGAGATTGAGAGTAGGGGAGTGGGGGAGTAGGGGAGTGTGGAGAGATGGGGAGATGGGGAGATGAGGTGTATTAAATATTTCCTACTCATCAAATCATCAAATCAATTATTAGCCATTTTTTATCAATTAATTCTCCTGATTACCTATTTTCTGGAGATACGGTTAGGGCTTCTATAGAGTAAAAAAAACTATAACGTTATAGTTTTGAACGCTACATACATGGTCTTTGCGTAAGTCCTATATTAGTCAAATTGTTACTCAACTATATATATAATGGAGAAAAAAATCCTTTTAGCCAATCCTTTTCTTTATAACAAGAGGTAATTATTGCTCTGCTGATTAAATATCAAAGCATTGACTGATATTGGTTTTAGCAATTTTAGGCCGGGAAAAAGTACCAGCTTTTTGGTTTATAAAGCGGAAAAAGTGAGTATTTTGGGTAGATTATGGCAGAAAAATCACTCTTACTATTCTTCCTCCGGCCTCCTCTATAATTCCCATTCCTCCCGCACGGAAATCGCCCCTACTACTCCTGATGACTGACTCCTACCCTCACCCATAAAACTTTTGAGCGCAAACCCTAATTATAGCGCTACGCATTAAGGCTCTTGACATTTCTAAATCCTAAAACCCTTTATTAGTCTACTATTCCCTATTCCCTATTCCCTATTCCCTAGCGCGTAGCGCTATATTAATTATTGATAGAGTTTCTAGAAAATAAATCTTAAGAACTGCTGTAAGGTTTATTATTGCTGGGTTACGGCAAACCACACCCAACGATTAAGTTTAACTATTGATCTGTGCCTAACCCACCCTACACAAGGATTTAATATTTTATTTACAGATACCCTCTTAGAGTTTGAGCTTTTACTACTTAAGTTAAAAATTTTTATTTCAAACAATCAAGTTAGGTTTGAGAGAATTTAAGAATTAAGCAGTTATAATTTTTTTTGTTATGTTTAACCTGATCATGCTTAATTCTTTTAATCCTCCACACTTTTTTCAAATTGTTAATTTATTTTCTGTGATTAAGCCAAAATCACTATCTTTATTTGTCAAAAATTTTGAATTGATAATATTGTATTTTATTGTTTTGTAGTTAAGATTTGAGACTTGACCAAAGACGATTACATCCTTGAGGGGCACTGTAAAATAACAAATCTACTAATAGCTTTAAAGCTAGTTTTTCTGGATTATCTCTTCGAGTATTTTCACAGTTACAGTAATAGTTTTGATGTGCTTTTTTAAAGTTGAAAATGTATTCCCGTAATAAAGTAACTGATTGAGGTTTGCTATTTTGGGCAGCTATTTGTTCTACTAATGTAACTGCACGGCGAATTAATTCTTGATTTTGTTTAGCCAAGTAACAAATAACTAATGTAAAGGCTTGAGCTTCTTCTAATTTAGGAGTTTGATTTCGGAATATTACTGATTTTTCTCTATTGTCTTCTCCTACTACTAAAGCAAGTTTATCAACACTTGTACTGGGTATATTTAATTTACGGGCTACTTGAACTATAGAGTCAGAAGTCATACCTGTTAAAACCTTCAGGGCTAATAATGCCATGTCCAATTTTGTTCTGATCTGATCTGATGGAACTTTTTGGGCCACTGGAGGCTGGATATAATTTTGTCTCTGAGGAAGTACGAATACTTCGGCTTTACTCGGAGTAGCAGATATTACCATTTATTATATACCTCTGAAAAATTTAAACTAAGCACGTCCATTGTAGTCCTCGTCAAGCAAATTGTGTCTAGATGTTAGAAAAATTTTTTAATATGTTTAAAATAGTTTTTTGAAAAAAATTAATTATATTTTTCAGTTGGGATATTTGTACCTTAATAATTAGGGCTTGTTGATTAAATATCAAAGTATTTACAGATAAAGGTTTTAAGCTTTTTAGTTCTGGAAAAAGTAACCTAGTTTTCTGCTCTTGATGCTCAAAAAGGAGAGCATTTTGGCCAAGAGTTGAGCGAAAAAATTACTCCCCTACTCCCCCGCTCCCCTACTCCTAAAAAAATTGGTTGCTGGGGGTAGGACGCTGAGGTGGGAAGTAACAGACAACTGTTTCGGCAATTTTATGTGAATAAATTTTCTGGAATTTTAGTAGAAAATCTTCAGTATTTTGAGGCTAAACTATCCCATAACTAGGAGATAAACTGAATATAAAAAGCTCCATTACCGAATAATTAATCATTAATAGTTAATAATTAACAATCAACTCTTAATTGTTAATAGTGAATAATTATTAATTCAACAATCAAGGTGAAAAGCGTTCCCTTTTAAGGGGATAAAATCCCAAATTTTCCTTTTATTCAATCCCCTTATTTGAACTTGAAAATCTGACTGCTGATAGCTGAGTGCTGACTGCTACTTCAATTGTTAATTGTTAATTGCTGAACTTAGCTATCCTGACTGTTAGCTTTATGAGAGCAAACCCTAATTAGGGTAAAATTTTGTTGATTTTTGGAGAGTAATACAACTACAATTTCCAGGTTTTATTGCACGGGTATAATTTGAGCATTCAAACCATTATTCCGTAAAACTCTTAATAACTGATCTGCCTCAAGACGACTCCGAAAAGCTCCAGCTTGCATCACAGAATTACCATTTATTTTAGTTAAAAAAGCATCTGAGACTAGGGAACGCAATTTATACTGCTGAGAAAGGTTATTTACATTAACAATTACTCGATAACGTAAACCCAAAGCAGCAGCACGACTTTGAGAATTAGACCTTAAAGATAATCTTCTAGTTAAGGGATTAGGATTAAGATTTCGATTGTTGCCAATACCAGGTGGTATGTAACCTCCACGACCAAGGGGAATATTTGCTGTCGGAACTGGTAGTAAACCAGAAGAGCTAATTGGGGTAGTAGTTTCAAAAGTTGGGGTATTATTTCTAGGGGGTAAGTTGAGTAACCTTTCTAAAATTCGTCTTCTTGACTCTGGTGGTGATACTGGAATTTCAATTGCTTGTTGATTCTGATAATTTGGATTATTTTGTAGTAGCTGTTGTAAGTTTCTCTGACTATTAGGTTTTGGATAAGAGTTTCCCTGTACTTTCTGGGTTTCTGGAGGTGGTACAGGAATTTGAATCATTTCTGTCCTTGAATTTTCTGGTCTTGTTCGAGAAATAAAACGATTAGACCTTCTCCGCTCCGGTGAATTTTCTACCGAGGGAGAAAAGTTTGATTCTCTTGTTTTTGTCTGAATTTGTTCCTGGGTAGTTTGCTTTGCTATTTCTTCCTTCTCAGACTCTTGCTCTATTTGATTTTCTGTTGGGATAGTTGAAATATTCCTCAGAGGAGCAACTCTTGGAGGAGGAGGGATTTTTCCTGCTATGTCAATCCTGCCGTAATTACGAGTGCCTCCTAAAGAATTTCCATAAGCAGGAATAGTTTTACCTTTTACTGTGGAATAAATATTATACTGACCATTATTCCGAATAGTATTACGACCAGGTTCTTGAGAGTTGCCTAGATCGGGTAATGATTGAGCGATCGCTGCTACTCCATTTTGTCTATTATTTCCTATATAATTGCCTCGTAAAACTGGACGTGCTTTGTCTTGAACGATAATCCCATTTTGATTTTCAATTAAACGATTTCCGATTATTTGTGGAGCAGCATCATCAGCAATTTTAATTCCTACACCTGTATTTTGAAATAAATTATCTCTAATTTCTGGCTGAGAATTATGATAAATAGTTACGCCACTTTCTCTGTTTTGAGAAAAGATATTTTCTCGAATAGTTACTATATTACTACCCACCACAGAAATTCCATTTAGGGTATTACCTGTAAAAGTATTTTTACTAATAACAGAACCACTAGATTCTATCCATAAACCATAACCTTGAAGATTAGGATTTGTGACTGTTACACCGTTTAGATTTGACTGATTTCCAGCTACAATTGTAATGTTTTTTTGCTGCAAAGTCGGACTATTAAAATTTCCTCCGCCTTGAATTAAGACATTTTTTCCATTGTTTAAAGAGTTGCCTTTGATTGTGATTTTAGGTGGCAAAATCAAAGGGAAAACTTCTCCTGTTTGTCTGCTATAAGTTCCTGGTGCAAGTAAAATTTTTGTCTGAGGTTGAGCAATTTTCAGAGCATAAGTAATAGTTTTTAAAGGAGCTGTTTTAGTTCCATTTCCAGAATCTTTGCCCGTGGAGGAACTAACATAAAGTACGTTTATTTGAGAATTAGCTTGATTATCTAGAGATTTTGCTGTGTGTTGGACTAATGGTATTGCCAAACTTGGAGAAGTAAATAACCCTAGTAATAGGGTAGCTAAAAGAGGTGATAAATAGTTGATTTGCAGCAGTAAATTTGTTGGCTGATGATTCTGCTTTTTTTGCGAATTTAGGGTAAATATTTTTTTCACGACTTTCTTCCTCGGAAATTGTCATAGACAACTAATTTGATTTTATAGAAGTCAAAATTTTAAAGTAAGATTGATAAAATGGATATAATTATTCAGCTATTAGTGGTCAGGAAGCCTCTTGCGTAGGAACTGCGTTAACAGTAAATAATGAATAATTCCTTATATGATTAAACAAGTATACTTTAGTCGTAACTTTTAATTTTTCTGAGAAACTAATTTCTCCTTCATATTAGTCAGATAGTAACTTAATAAATTATAGATGACTGCTGAATACTGACCAATGAACTAATAAGAAATTATCAAGTTTTTCTGGAAGATTAGTATTAAAATGTTTTAGACAATTAAAAGTATAGATCAAAGCAAAGCCCTGGTTTAAGAGTCTATATTCACTTTTATTGATGTTTGGTTAGTATTCTCCCAAAAATGCTGAACCCTAATAGCTAAATGCTTATCTTTCATACTATCAAAATTTATGAAATTTTTGCAGATAGATAAAGTGGTTAGTTGATTAATTGATAATAAATAATGGATAATTACCTCTTTAACAATTGATAATGGATAATTATTTTTGTTTTCGGTTGTCGCCAATATGTTTTTGCTCTAGCCGACATGAATGCGGAGCATTGGGTCAGAAAAGCTTTCCGCAATTATCAATTATTAATTATTAGGAAAGGCTTGAAACCCGATTTATTAATTATCAATTATACATTGGTAATAAGCTTGAAAAAAGGAAAAAAAGTTTTTTCCCTTTTCTTGATTTTTGCTGTTAGTAAATAACCCACTTTTCTTCTACCTCTCATTTCAAAATGCTATATAGGTTGATCAATTATCTCTCATTATCGAGTGTTTTGAACCAAGAGTTTAATTTTTGTAAAGATAATTTGATTGTCAAATATCATGGGTAAACCTGACTATATCTAGCACAACTCATTTTTAGCAGTAGAAATGGAACTTTGTAATTACCCGCAATTATTTATTATCCCAATGAATTTTGCTTTTGAGCAAGTCTACTATATAGCAATCCTATTTTCTTCGTGGCAAAAATATTACTGCTTTTAGGGAATAGTTCATTAATGGATAATTAATAATGGATAATTGATAATTACCTCTGGTTAAAACCGTTCTTGATTGAAGCTCAGGAAAAATATGATTTCTTTGTTTTCCCCTTAAAAGCGGAGGCTTTCAACCAGAATGATTTAATTATTAATTATTAATAATTTGGTCAGAGTTTCAGTTTGTTTATCTACTTTTTGATTACCCGCAACCTATGCGCGGATTGCTAAGTAGAGCAAGCTAAAAAAAAGACTTTGCATATTTAGTAATAAAACACCTAAAGCAACTGATCTAACTGAGTTTGTAGCTAATTTACAATTTGATACATAACGGATAAAATTTACCACGCTCTACTTATATATTTTCTAGCCTCTTGCTTTTCTACGGAATGCTACGCAAACAGCTAGAGGTACTTATAACTGATAACTGATAACTGAAATTACAGTCTTACTATAGTAAAGACTTTATAAAATATTCGCTCTAAACAGTTAGGAAGTGGCAAACTATGCTTATCCAGAAATAATATTAATGTCTATAGCAATCCTATTTTATCCGTGGTAAAAATCCTACTGTTTTTTAGGGAACAGGGAACAGGGAACAGGGAACAGGGAACAGGTAAAAGTTTCAGGTTTTTTATTTACTTTTTAATTTGTCACGATCTATTTAGGATTGCTATAGTAGTTGTTGAAATTTGGTATGACAAGTTTTTGGCGTAAATAATTTGGTTTAATAATTTTGATCTGGTTAATCAAACTAACCTCAACCTTTCTCGTAATTTCAATACTGACTGAAACAATAGAATTAGTAACCTAAAATTGGAGATAAATTATGGATAAATTCAAAGGACGAGATTTATTAAGTTTAGCCGACTTAAATGCTAATGAATTAAAAGAACTTTTAGAACTAGCAGCCAAACTAAAATCTGGTCAAATAAATCTCAAATGTAATAAAGTATTAGGACTATTATTTTCTAAAGCATCGACAAGAACTAGAGTAAGTTTTACCGTGGCAATGTATCAATTAGGAGGTCAAGTTATTGATTTGAATCCTAATGTTACTCAGGTTAGTCGGGGAGAACCTTTAGTTGATACGGCTAGAGTTTTAGACAGATATTTAGATATTTTGGCAATTCGGACTTTTGAACAAAAAGACTTAGAAACTTTTGCTAATTATGCTGAAATTCCTGTTATTAATGCTCTGACAGATAGAGAACATCCTTGTCAAATATTGGCTGATTTATTGACGGTTCAAGAATGTTTTGGCAAACTGGAAGGAGTAACTTTAAGTTATTTTGGTGATGGTAATAATGTGGCAAATTCTTTACTTTTGGGTTGTGCAATGGTAGGAATGAATGTGAGAATAGCAACTCCAGCAAATTATCTACCTAATATGGAAATTGTAGAGCAAGCTAAGGCTATTAGTAATGGTAAAACTGAAGTTATAGTTACTGAAAACCCCCAGGTAGCAGTTAAGGATGCTCAAGTGCTTTATACTGATGTTTGGGCAAGTATGGGACAAGAACAGGAGGCTAATAGTCGCATTCCCATTTTTCAACCTTATCAAGTTAATGAAAAGTTACTAGAAAGTGCAGCAGATGATGTGATAGTTTTACATTGTTTACCAGCACATCGAGATGAAGAAATTACTGATGGAGTGATAGAAGGAGAGCAATCTAGAGTTTGGGACCAAGCAGAAAACCGGATGCACGCTCAAAAAGCTTTATTGGTAAGTCTTTTAGGTAGTGATTAGATAATTGATAATTGATAATGAATAATGGATAATTGATAATTATCCATTATCCACATTATCTTTAAGATAGAAATAAGCAGCTTTATCTTGATGGTTTAAATTAATAATTCTTTGAAATATTTGAGTAGCTCGTTCCTTCTTTTGAGAGTAGTAACTAATAACCCCTTCCTCAAATAATGTTTTAGTTTCTTTTTTAAATTCGATAACTTCTGGCGGATCTGCATCAAAAAATTCAAATAAAGAAACTACATCTTTTTTGCCTTTAACTTTAACTTGACCAAGAAATCTGTAATTATATTTTGTATAATCTTTAAGAGCAAAAAAGGTATCTTGACTAATCAATAAAGAAGCACCATAAACTTTAGTTAAATCTTGCAAACGAGAAGCTAAATTTACAGCATCACTAATTACAGTAGTATCCATTCTATTAATACCACCAATTGTGCCTAACATTAAAGAACCTGTATTAATTCCAATCCCAATTTTAATCGGTGCTTTATTATATTGTTGTCGAATAGTATTGTATTTATTTAGTTCTGAAAGCATTCCTAAAGCAGCTTGAACTGCATCATCAGGACATCTCCCAAATAATGCCATAATAGCATCACCAATATATTTATCAATAAAACCATAATTAGCAGTAATTACAGGTTCCATACGGGAAAGATAGGAATTAATAAATTTGAAGTTTTCTGCTAAAGTCATACTTTCTGAAAGGGTGGTAAAAGAGCGAATATCAGAAAATAAAATTGACATCTTCTTTTTGACAGACTCACCCAAAGAAATATCTACAATACTTTCATGTCCTAAAAATCGGAGAAACTGTTTAGGAACAAAGTGACTATAAGCTTGATTAATTTTAGATAATTCTGTATTTTTAAGTTTTAATTGTTTAGTAAATTCAATCCTTTCTGCTTCAGCTTTTTTTCTTTCTGTTATATCTTGAAAAGTAGCGATCGCGTAAATTAGTTTACCAGTATCATCAAATATTGGACTTGCTGATACCTCTAATGGAATTATCTTTTCTCCTTGACGAAGTTCCATATTATCAACTGTAGAATTTTCTCCTTTTAGAGCTTTAAATATTGGTTGTTCTGCATCAGGATAAAATTGTTTGGTTCCTGCTAAATAAAGTTGATAATTTTCAGGAATTTGCTCTGGGGTAGTATTAACTATTATCCCTTTACCGAAGATATTCTTTGCTGTTTGATTAGTATAGAAAGGTTTACCATTAGCATCTACTACAAATACTCCGACTGGTAAAGTTTCTAAGAATTTTTCTAGTCTTTTTTCACTGTCGTATAACTTTTGAGCTGCTTCTATTAAATGTTCTTGTTTGAGAGCATCTTTTAACTTTTGAACATAATTTAGAGTTTTATTAACTGTAATTTCTAAATCTTCTAAATCAATAGGTTTAGTTAAAAAATCAAATGCACCTAAATTCATCGCTTTCCTGACAAGAGATAAATCACTAGAAGCAGAAATAACTACTGTTTTAAGTGTAGGATGATTAATATCAGAAAGAGTAGATAGTAAAGCAATACCATCCATTTCTGGCATAGTAATATCAGTCAATATAATATCTATGTCTGGTTCAGCTTGTAATTTTTCCAGAGCTTTTAAACCGTTAGAAGCAAAAATAAATTCTAGGTCTTTTTTCTTAATTTTTTTTCTAAATTTTTGATTAATTATTGATTTAAAGGATGGTTCATCATCGACAACCAATATTTTTCCTGACATAGCTTCATTTTAGGTTGAAGATTTAATTATCCATATAGTAAAACAACTAGATGGAATACATTTTAGTTTACCATCTTTTACCTGATGCAATTAAATTAGTAGCTTGTTCAGTATCAACAGGTTTGGAAAAGAAATATCCTTGTCCATATTTACATTTTAAGTCTCTCAGAACAGCTAATTGAGTAGCTGTTTCTACCCCTTCAGCAATTACGTCTATTCCTAAACTTGCTGCCATACTAATAATTGCTTTTGTTATCTCTAAATTGTCTGATTCAGAATCCATTGTCATTACGAAAGAACGATCAATTTTTAAGGTATCAATAGGAAAGTTTCTTAAGCGACTTAATGAAGAATAACCAGTGCCAAAATCATCAATATTTAACTGTATATTCATTGCTTTTAGTTCTGATAATATTTTCATCACAATTTGCTCATTTTCCATAATTGTAGTTTCCGTAATTTCTAATTTCAGACGATTATTTTCTAAACCAATACGAGATAAAACTTGATGAATTTGATCTACAAGATCGGATTGAGAAAATTGTCTACCAGAAAGGTTAACACTCATCATTAAAGGATGTAAAGGAAATTGTTTTTGCCAATTATAAGTTTGTTGGCAAGCTTCTTCTAAAACCCACCAACCAATAGGAATAATTAATCCTGTTTCTTCTGCAATAGGAATAAATTCATCTGGAGAAATCATACCTCGTTCTGGATGTTTCCATCTGAGTAATGCTTCAAAACCACAAATTAATCCTGTTTCTAACAGAATTAATGGTTGATAATATAATTTTAATTCATTTTTTTTCAAAGCTTGTCGGAGGTCTATTTCTAACTTAAGTTGTGCTAAATTATCAGCATACATTGATGTATTAAATACTTCCTGACGCGCTTTACCTAAAGTTTTAGCCCGATACATAGCTGTATCTGCATCTCTGAGGATATCTGTAGAACTTTTATAATCTTGATTAGGTAAAGCAATGCCAATACTAGCACTTGTATAAACTTGTTGATTATTAATATAAAATGGTAATTGTAATAATTTTTGTACTCTATTTGCTATATATTCAGCATTCTCTTCCGATTGCACATATTCTAATAATATAGCAAATTCATCTCCTCCCATTCTCGCTACACTATCATCATGGCGCATATCTTTTTTTAGCCTATTAGCTACTTCTATAATTAATTGATCTCCTGCTAAATGTCCTAGACTATCATTCACTATTTTAAATCTATCTAAATCTATAAAAATAACTGCAAATTTATCTTGATAATATCTTTGATATCTCGAAAAAGCATGAGATAATCTATCCATAAATAAAGCTCTATTTGGTAATTTAGTTAGGGAGTCATGGAAAGCATCATGGATCAATTTTTCTTCTGCTATTTTTCTTTCTGTAATATTATGACAATTTAGGACTATTCCTCCTATATAACTATCGGCAATTAAGTTGGTAAATACTGCTTCAAATACTTGCAAATTCTGTTGATTATTTTTGATTTTTAATTCTTTGATATACTGCTTTGCTGAGGAATTTTGTACTGATTTTTGTAAAGTATGTTTAAATAACTGACGATCATTGGCATCAATAATATGAAAAATTGATATGTTTAAACAATTTTCATCGAAATTACATAAAAGTCTCTCGGCTGATGGACTAGCATAAATAACATTACCATCAGGATTTAAAATCATAATAATATCAACAGAATTGTCAATTAATGCTCTGAATCTTTTTTCACTTTCACGCAATGTTTGTTGTTTTAATAATTCTTCATGGGTTCGAGCTGCCAACTGTTTTTGCTTTAGTGCTTCTTTACTTTCTTGTACAGCATTAAGTGTTTTATTTAGAGTAATTTCCAAATCATGTAAGTCTAAAGGCTTAGTCAAAAAATCAAAAGCACCAAGATTCATTGCTTTTCTAATAGTTTTTAAATCTCCATAAGCAGAAATAATGACTGTTTTAATATTCGATTTATCTATTTCTGAGAGTTTACTTAAGAAAGTTAAGCCATCCATTTGTGGCATATTAATATCAGTGAATATTAGGTCAATATCTGGTTCACTTTCAACCTTTTCTAGTGCTTCTATTCCATTATGAACAAAAATAAACTCTAGTTCTTTGTGTTTAATTTTTTTTCTAAATTTCTGAGAAATTAATAATTCTAGATCGGGTTCATCATCAACTACAAGGATTTTAGCAAACATAATTTTATGATTGATATTTTTGATTATAAGCTTAATATTTTTTGTTTGATTTCTGCGAAGTTAATTGGTTTGACTAAATAATCATTTGCTCCGTATTCTTTAGCAATTTTGTAATTTTCATCATAGCCATGAGCAGTTAACATACATACATTTATTTCTGGATATTTTTCTTTAATTATCTTGAGCATTTCTAAGCCATTCATTATTGGCAGATTAATATCAGATATAATTAAATCTATGAAATTATTGTCTGGAGCATCTAAATATGATAAAGTCTCGGTTGCCGACATAAAATAAATAAATTCTACTTGCCCAGCTTTTATTTCTTTTCTAAATCTTTTGCTAAATAAATAATGAGTATCTGGCTCATTATCTACTATTATTATTTTTTTCATTTTTCCCACTTTTGCTCTCAATTTTGCATTAAATATTGCTGAAAAACATTAATAATTATTTGATTTACATATTTATATGGTTTAGAGTATTAAAAATTAATACCTATACCAATTTTAGCATATATTAGTTAACATCTTGAAGTAACTCTCAGGGTAATTTCAGTTATCAGTTATCAGTTAACCTCCGATCTTCAAAGGGGAGGCTTTGGACTTCATTTTTTGGTAAATTTTGAATAAACAATGGATATCAATCACTCGAAAGTATAGCAATCCTATTTTATTCTTGCCAAACATCTTATATCAAATTAATATGAAGTTGCATAGAATAAAATTTTAATCAGAGTTTACTGTATATCAAGATAGGCAACTTAATTAATTCATAATTCTATGCAGCTTTAAATAAAATTGGTATTACTGCTTTTTAGGAAATAGGGAATAGGGAACAGGTGGGAGTTTCAACTTTTTAATTTATCACAACGTATGCGGGGATTGCTATAGTATATTTAAAGCTTTACTGCAACTATCTTCTTTTTCAGATGTGAATTTTCGGTAATTAAGTAATATATTTTTATCAGCAACTGGATAGATAAAAAATTAGCTATATGTGGACAAATATCATTTTTAGCGAATTATTAATTATTATTAATTAAATAATTATGGCTTAAAGCCTCCCCTTTTAAGGGGAAAAAAAGAAATAATATTTCTTGATCTTCAATTCCGTAACGGTTTTAACCAGACGTAATTATCAATTATCCATTATCAATTAATGAAATACAGCAATTTTCTAATTGATGAAGTATATATACTGATACCTCTAGGGAGGAGCTATCTTGTCATTTTACATAAAAAACGCTCAGAATATAGCAATCCTAAATGATTTATGAAAAGTAGCCATACATGAAAATTTGTGGAAAATCAAAGGTTTGACGGTGTGTAAACAGCTCGAACAAATATTTGATTAGAGTATACCATTTCTGGCTTTTCAC
>JBFRWR010000586.1:0-12238 GCA_051439685.1 Trichodesmium sp. | reverse complement strand
ATATAGATAGCTTTTTGATAATAAAAAATTGCTTCTTCCCAATGCTTTTTTTTAAGATAAAGACTGCCAATATTAGGATAAGCTTTAGCAAAATCTGGTAGTATTTTTACAGCTTTATTGTAGTAACCTATTGCTGCTTCTATATCTACTTTTGCTTGCCAAATATCTCCTAGAGTTTTGCAAGCTGGTGCAAATTCTGGTTGGCTATTTAATGCTTTTAAACAAGCTGCATAAGCTTCATATAATTTTACTTTAGCTAAACTAACTTCTGCTATTTGATGAAAATTAATAGCTACCGTTTCTATTTTCTCATTATTAGACATATTATTTCAGTTATCAGTTTTCAGTTATAGCGTTTCTCAAGCATCCGAGGTAGAGTTTTTTTCTCCTACCTTACTCCGTACTCTCTACTCCCTAAGATTCCGATAAACTCCTGCTAAATTTGGTTTAATATAGATAGCTTTTTGATAATAAAAAATCGATTCTTCCCAATGCTGTTGTTTAGCATACATACTACCTAGATTAGCATGAGCTTCAGCAAAATATGGCAGTATTTCTATAGCTTTATTGTAGTAAGTTGTGGCTGCCTCTATATTTCCTTTTGCTTGGAAAATATCTCCTAGAGTTTTGCAAACTGCTGCAAATTCTGGTTGGTTATTTAATGGTTTTAAACAAGCGATATAAGCTTCATCCAATTTTACCTGGGCTAAACTAACTTCTGCTATTTGATGAAAATTAATAGCTACTTTTTCTATTTTTTCATTAATTAGACATATTATTTCAATTATCAATTATCAGTTATCAGTTAACAGTACCTTCTGAAATAGGGAGGCTTGAAATACTGAATTTTCTTTTTTTTATCCTCTTCTAGTAGCGACAATCGACGCACAGCTAAGGGAAGGTTTAAAACCTAATTTTCTGGTCATATTTGATTTTTTATAATCAGAAAGTTTATATCTTACCAATAAAATTTTCAACTTTTGCAGACGAAGAAGCGATCGAAAATTAAACAAATATTATTTATTATTAAAATATTGCTACATTGATTTTCTTAGTAGTTAGATCAATAATATTCAAGAATTTTTTCTGATTTATCTCTGCTTCTGACTTCAAAACCCTCTATCACTATAAATTTTAATATTAGTTTTTGGTAAAGCATAGATAATAAATTAGTCAGCAAATTGCTTTTCTTCTTGAACTAGCTATTAGCTTTTAGCAGCTCTGGTTTAAATCCCCGGTTTCTATAAACCTAAAGGTGTGCGGAGGGGTAATAGTCTCCTTCTAAAAGTTTACTGCTGACTGCTGACTGCTGATTGCTGATTGCTTATTTCATATGGTAACTCCTGTTTATTTCTACATTTTTCTGCGGCTTCGCTGTCACCTAACTGCTCAAAAACATAGGCTATTTTTTCATAAGCTTTATCGTAGTCTGGTTTAATTTGTATTGCTTGTCTAAAACATTCTACAGCATCAGACCAATTTTTTTGTTGAATATACACTTGTCCTAATGATGCGTATAACCAACAGAATTTAGAATTAATTTCTATAGCTTTTTGATAACTAATGATAGCCTCATCTAATTTTCCTATATTTTGTAAAGCATTTGCTAATTTGAAATGAAAGAAATGGTTGTCTGCTTTTAATTCTATTGCTTGATAATAGGCTTTAATTGCTGACTCCCATTTTTTTTGTTTACTTAGTGCTTCCCCCAATTTGTAGTGGAATCTTGCTAAATTAGGATTTACTTGAAGACCTCTACGATAGACAACAATTGCTTTATTTATCTCCCCTTGTTCGATCAATATTTCCCCAATTTTAAAGTAGGAATCACAAATATTAGGATGATTTTCAATGATTTTATAATAAAGAGTAAGGGCTGAATGTAACTTACCTTGTTCATACAAAACATCTGCTAAATGTTTCTGAGACCAAGGAAATTTTGGATTAAGTTCTATAGAACGTTCAAATGCTGCTACTGCATCATTTAACTTGCCTTTTTCTCGGAAAAGTTTTCCTAGTTTATGGGAAATTAACCAATTTTCAGGTAACAGTTCAATTAAATGTTGGTAACAATCAATCGCTTCATTTAATTTTCCTTGACTGACTAAAATTTCTGCTAATTTTGAATAAGCCTCTGATAAACTAGGATTTAATTCTATAGCCTCACGATAATTAGCTATCCCCTCTTCTATGTTGCCTTTATTAAATAAAATATTACCTTGATTTACCTTTTCTAAAGCTGTTTTTTCTGCCTCTATTTTTTGCGATTTAAACCAATATTTTTTTGCTGAACTTAAATCTCCCAAATGTTGGCAAACCCGAGATAAATTACGATAAACACCAGCCAAATTAGGTTGTAATTCAATAGCTTTTTCATAACAAGTTATAGCTGGCTTCCACTCTTTTTGTTTAGCATATAAACTACCAATATTTGTGTAAACCTCTGCCCAATTTGGTTGTTGTATAATTGCTTGTGCATACCAATTTATTGCTTCATCTAACTTTCCCATAGCGTGCAATATATTTCCCATACTTTTGCAAGCTAAAGGATAGAAAGGTAATATTTCTAGAGCTTTTTCACAAGCAAAAAAAGCATCGTCTAATTTTTCTGCTTCTAAATAAGACTCTGCTTCTTGACATAAACTAAAAGCTGACATTTCTGGAGTTAAATTTGAATACATATTTCTTTTTTAAAAGAAGGAAAAACAAAAAATCAAGAATACACGAATAATTATTTCAGTTATCAGTTATCATACCAAATCCGGTTATCAAAAGCGCATTTTTAAAATTACTATCTAATCCTTTTGCCTTACCTTCAAAATAAATCTTCCTTCTCAACCGGATTTAGTATCAGTACCTCCTATTTACAGCAGTTTCAGAGTTAATATAAATACTAAATCATATCACTAATTATCTTTTTTGTCAAAGAAACATCTCCTGTCAATTCTGAATTCTCAATTCTGAATTCTCAATTCTGAATAATTATCTTTTTTGTCAAAGAAACATCTCCTGTGAATTCTCAATTATAACTTCTGAATTCTCAATTCTCAATTCTGAATGTTGTTTTCACAGTATTTACCTAGGAAAAACTCACTTAAAGATTACTTCTCAATTCTCAATTCTCAATTCATCTCAGATTACTCCCAATTAAATTTCATCCCCAAATATTCTTCTAATCTTTCATTATGAAATTGGAAATAATTACTTAAATTTCGACGCATTAATGGGTCTATTTTTGAATAGTTCCCAGGATTATAATTCTTATACTCTAAAAGTTCGTATTCTGGCAAATCTAAAAAATTTAAAACTTCCTGCATACTAGCTTCTGGATTAGCATAAAAATCCTCACTTTTCAGAATCAGGAATTGCTCCCGTGGAAAGAAACTCATCCATTCCTGAAAAAACTCAATATATACTCCTCTCGCTAAATAATTTAATTCCCTCATCCAATAATTAACCTTTTCAGAAGCCTTAGTTAGTTTCTCTAAATCTGATTCAATTACCTCTTCTAAAGAACGATTTTCCCAATTTAATCTTAGCCATTGATAATATTGAGATATTGCTCGATCTACAGGATTTCTCAATAGTATTATCAGCTTGATTTTTGGGGAAAATTGGTAAATTCTCCTAGCAGAATTCGGATGATCAAAATAACTAGGACTAGCTTCCCCAGTAAATAAATTTTTACCCTCTGGAATTACTGGAAAATGAGATAGATACCAATTAATTGAATCATTAAATTTCCAAGACCAAAAATCCATTTCTTTTTTAATAGGAGGAATAATTTGTGGATGTTGAGTTAAATAACTATAAAGAGAAGTAGTACCTCCTTTGTGAACTCCAATAATTATAAAATTAGGTTCTTGTACCTGCTCTAAATTCCATGGTTGTGATATTAAGTCAGGGTATAATTTCTTAGTTTGCTGATAACAAGCAGTGTGATAATAAGGTATAGCTTCATCAATTTTACCCAAACGAGTCAGAGCTTCTCCTACATTTAAGTAAGACCAAAAAGAGTTAGGATTATCTTTCTGAAATATCTCGAAGAAAGTTAGTATTTCTGTTAGTTTATTTTCCCTAGCAAAAGCTTCCCATATATTGTGATAAAACCACCAATGAAAATCCGGTTCAATTTCAATACCCTGACGATAAGCTCTAACTGCTTCATCCCATTTTTCTACTCTAGTTAAAGCAATACCTAGATGATAATAAGAGTCACTATTTGGATTTGATTCAATTTCTTTTCTAAGTTGTAAAACATCTTGAAATAACTGATTATTTTTATCTAATAATTCCTGGAGTTTACTAGAAATATTTAAGTCATCTTGATTAATCTCTAGAGCTATTTTATAAAAAGTAATTGCTGCATTAACTTTATTGGCTTTCGCTAAACTATCTGCTATTTTCAGAGATAGATTAGAATTATGCTTTAAAGTTTCTAATAATTTATTGTCAATTCTGACATCTAAATTTGACTTATATTTTTGGTGTATAGCCTCTCCCAATTTACTATAAATATCTGGTAAATTAGGTTGTATTTTAACTGCATACAAGTAATTATCTATGGCTTCATCCCATTTTTTTAACTCCATTAAAGCATTACCCAAGTTGTAGTAAGACCAAGGAAAATTTGCATCTATCTGAATAGCTTTTTGATAAGCCTTAATAGCCTCTTCCCATCTGCTTAACTTACTTAAAGCATCTGCTAAATTATAATGAGACCAAGAAAAATTATCATTTAATTCAATTGCTTGATGATAATTTTGTATAGCTTCATCCCAATTGTTTTTTTGATGTAAAGCTTGTGCCAAATGATAGTAATACCAAGAAAAATTAGGCTTTAGGGAAATCGCTTGACGATAATTTTCAATTGCTAAATCCCATTTTTTCTCTTCAGCATATATTTTAGCAAGATTTGCATAATCTTCAGGTTTATTCAAATTTGAATTTCTGTTTAATGACATCTTTAAATTCGATTGATTATATATATAGTAATCCTATTTTAGTTGTGGTATTTTTGTGGTAGTTAGGAGTCAGAAGTCAGGAGTCAGGATTTGAAAGGCTTTTACCTCAAAAAAGCCTTTATATGTCTATATTAGAGCCTATTGTTAGCTGCTGTTTACTAAATAGGTTGTGGATAATCAAAAAGTAAATAAAAAAACTGAAACTCTTACTTATTCCCTAAAAGCAGTAAGATTTTTATCAACAAATAAAATAGGATTGCTATATTCCCTTTTCCCTATCTCAACTAGGAAATTTATTTTACACGACTACTTAGTAATTATCAAATTAGTAAAATACACAATCTTAGAGACTGTTTGTAAAACAAGTATTAAGAGAGCTTAGAGTGACTAAAATCTAAAAGAGGTAAGACTTAAAAAGCTGAAAATCTGGTAAATACCACAGGTGGAAAGGTACATATATTCCCTAGATTTTTAAGTGATAAATAGTTGGCTTGATTTCTTCTTTCTTATTACCTGTTCCCTGTTCCCAGTTAAGTGTTCCCTGTTCCCTTTTTATATTTCCTTGACAAACAATCTCTTAGAGACTGTTTGTGTTTGTCAAATAAGTATTAAGAGAACGAATATAGCAATCCGCCCATAGGTTGCGGGTAATTAAAAAGTAAATAAAAAACTTGAAAATCCTACCTGTTCCCTGTTCCCTAAAAAGCAGTAAGATTTTTGCCAGGAATATATTAGAGGATTGCTATAGTTACTAAAATCCCAAATTGGTAATATTTCCAAGAATTGAAATCCAGTGGGTAGATAGATATGAGTTCAATAATTGATAATGGATAATTGATAACTACCTCTTCCTTTGAGGGAGAGGATTGAATAAAAGGAAAATTTTTTCTTGTTTCTCCTTGCTTATGAGAAGCTTTAAACCTTAATTATTCGGTAAATATCTTCCTAGATTTTGAAGTGAGAAATATTTGTGTTTATTTCTTCCTCCTTACTCTCTACTCCCTATTTCATTTTTATCTTTCCTGATACATTCAATCTCTTAGATTTGAGGAAGTAGGAAATAGAAAAAATATTGTATACCATTAATAATAAGAAACCCTAGAACTCCATTTTTCTATTCTTAATCAAAAAAATTAACTTTAATATTGTCACAAATTTGCACGATTCCGACATAATAGTTAGTAACGAAATATATTCTGAGAAATTAATGGGTATCTCTATCGAAATTAACAATACAAACTTTGCTACTGAAGTCTTAAAAAAATCTCACAAAACACCAGTTTTAGTAGACTTCTACGCGACTTGGTGTGGGCCGTGTAAAATGTTAAAACCTATCTTAGAAAAGTTGGTTCAAGAATATGACTTTATCCTGGCTAAAGTTGATGTAGATGAAAGTCCAGATTTAGCTCAAACTTATGGTATAGAAGGAGTGCCAGATGTAAGAGTCGTTATTGAAGGAGAAGTTAAACCAGGTTTTGTAGGAGTTCTTTCTGAACCTAAACTCAGAAATTTTCTAGGAGAACTTAATATTAAGTCAGAATTAGAAACCGAACTAGAAGAACTAAGACATCTAACAAAATCTGGTGAATCTCAACAAGCTAAAAATCTCTTAGATAAGCTCTTTAAAAAATATCCTAATAATATTAGCTTAGTCATAGAAGCTGCTAAGTTTTTAGTGAGTCTCAGTAAGTTAGAAGAAGCCAAAAAGCTAATAGAAACTATAGGGGAAAATAACCCAGAAGTTTATCCCCAACTACAGTCAGTTAAAGCATTAATTCACTTTAAACAAGAAGTCGAAAATCCTGGCGAGAGTGAAATAGATCAAACTTACGCAAAAGCTTGTAGTCTGACATTATCAGATAACTATGAACAAGCCTTAGAACTATTTCTAAATATAGTTACTATCAACCGTAAATATAAAAATGATGCTGGACGAAAGGCAATGTTAGCCATATTTAATATCTTAGGAGATGACCATCCTATCAGCAAAGAATATCGGAAGCAGTTATTATTAAATCTGTACTAAATTAACTAAATTAATTTGCCATATTAAAGCCCTACTGGCAGGACTAACCCTTCCCGGGCCATAACTGCCTTGGGAAAAGCTGCTTTGACTTTTTCAGCTATTTCATCTAGAAAATCATCACTGTGAGTAGGTTCATGGTGAAAAATCACAACTTGCTTTACTCCTGCAGCTTCAGCGACTTTGATAGCTTCCTGCCAAGTTGAATGTCCCCAACCCACTTTAGACGACTTCGAGTTATGATATTCATCATCAGTGTACATAGCATCATATATAAATACATCAGCATTTCTGGCTAAATGGACGACACTTTCATCCAAACGATCAGGAAAATGCTCTGTGTCAGAACAATAAACCACACTCTTTCCATTCCATGTCACCCTATATCCCATTGCTGTATTAGGATGATTGAGAGAACCAGTTTCAATCTCAATCCCATGGAGCATCATTTTTTGTCCATGCTGGAGTTCATAAAATCTTAAGTCAGCCTGCATACCTGTGAGAGGAACAGGAGAGTTATAATGTAATACTCTCTCTATAAAATGCTGTTTCATTGACTCACCTTCTGGAGGGATAGCTCCGTAAATGTGAAAACAATTTCCTTTGGTAAAAGCAGGGGTAAACAAAGGGAAACCTTGAATATGATCCCAATGATAATGGGTAAAAAATATATAAGCTTCCACAGGAATTTCCTGCATCAACTCTTCCCCTAGTTCTCGCATACCAGTACCACCATCAAAGATTAAACGTTTACCAGCTATGTGCATTTCTAGACAGGAAGTATTTCCACCATATCTAATTGTATCTTTTCCAGGGGTAGGGACGCTACCTCTTACACCCCAGAACTTAACAGCAAAATCCCCCTTTTCTTCAGATAATGTAGAGGAATTAATATCATTTTGGGTTGTCCCTAGAGAAGAATGTTGAGTTGTCATACAAATTTTATTATTTTAAAGTCTTACATTGTCCATGATGACGCAATAAATGGTCACAGAGAATTATAGCTACCATTGCTTCTACCATAGGTACGGCTCTTGGTAATACACAAGGATCATGTCTGCCCTTTGCTGCTAGCAATGTTTCTTCACCTTCACGATTAACAGTGCGTTGCTCTTTCCGAATTGTAGCAGTTGGTTTAAATGCTGCCCGCAACACAATATTTTCCCCGTTAGAGATGCCACCTTGTATTCCACCAGAACGGTTTGTCATCGTGCGGATGTCACCTTGGTCATCTGCATAAAATTCATCATTATGTTCACTACCTGTCAGGGTAGTACCCGCAAAACCAGAACCAATTTCAAATCCTTTGCTAGCTGGCAAAGACATTACACCCTTTGCTAAATCTGCTTCTAGCTTATCAAATACAGGAGAACCCAAACCTTTAGGCACATTTCTGGCCACACATTCTACCACACCTCCTAGAGAATCTCCAACATCTCTGATTTGTTCTACTAACTCAATCATTCTGTCCGCACATTCATTATCTGGACAGCGCACAATATTACTTTCTACTTTTTCTATAGTTACTGTTTTTGGATCGACAATGGCCTCTAAATTTTTAATCCGCTTCACATAACCGACAATTTCTACACCAGAATATTGTTGGAGAATTTTTTTGGCGATCGCTCCTGCTGCGACTCGTCCAATTGTTTCCCGTGCTGAAGAGCGACCTCCTCCTTGCCAATTTCTAATACCATATTTAGCATCATAAGTTGCGTCAGCATGAGATGGCCTATATTTAATAGCCATCTCTTGATAGTCTTGAGGACGAGCATCTTTATTTCTCACCAAAATCATAATTGGCGTACCCAGGGTTTGACCTTTAAATACCCCAGAGAGTATTTCACAAGTATCAGTTTCTTTGCGGGGTGTAGTAATTTTACTTTGCCCTGGCCGCCTCCGGTCTAATTCATATTGAATTTCTTTAACATCTATTTCTACCCTGGGTGGGCAACCATCAACTATAACTCCTACCCCGCCTCCGTGGGATTCACCGAAGGTTGTTACCCGAAATAAATGCCCAAATGTGTTGCCCATGAAACTCAAATTAAAATATAAGGATATAAGCCCATATTTTAACTGGTTTTGCTTCAACAAAGAAGTCAAACACTTTTTGGAAGTCAGAGGTCAAAAGTTCATACCATACAGCGGTTTTCATTTCAGTAAACCACAGTAGACATCTCCTCCAAATGAGGGAACAGGGAATAGGGAACAGGGAATAGGGAAGAGTAATTGATAATTTATGGACAAGAATTAATTTGATTTTTCATTTTTGGAGAAGTCTAGTAGGGACGAATGGCTATATAGCCTAAAGGCATGGACTTCGCCTAGCGTCTCTACTGGATGTTGATTCTGGCGATGTGGTTTATCCATCTGAAAAGCGCTGTAAATTATTAGACAAAGTGCTATCTAACAATCTTATGGAAAAGCTTTAACCATTGAAAGAAATACTTTTTTTCACAATCTATGACGCTAAAAATCAACCGTCAGGTTTCCCAGGTAAAGCTTAATAGCTAAAAATCAGGCAAAAAATAGATAATTAAAGGCATAAAATTAAGATATTTCAGAATATAAGCCATTCCTGCTAATTCCTAATTTAGGAATTTTGGCTCCTGAGAGACTGTTTACAAACAAAACTTTCAGCTAATGAGTGTCCATTAGGGCGGGTTTATATAAATCTTAGATAAGCATCAAAATTCTAGCTAAAACCCGCCCCTACTATTGCAACATTTAAGATCGAACAGTCCGGTAGGTTAGGTTAGGCGGGCTTATGACTATAATTTTTCGTGATTTAAAGTGCGCCGTAACCCGCCAAATAGCAATATTTTTCCCTTAAATTTACTTTATAAATGCTTTCTGACTCCTGAATCCTAAAAAGCAAACTTAATCTTCATGTTCATCAAAGGGGTCTCTCAATTCTTTACCCGGAGGTCCAAAAGCCGTGTAAATAGAAAATCCAGTAATGGCCACAACCATGATACTAATCGAAATGCTAAGAACTGTTGCAGGTTCCATAAAATTCATTAAAATTATGAGTGTTATACATATACAATTTTACAACACATTAAAAAATTCTGCTGAAATAGATTAAATCGACACTTATGTCACAAAGAACTGGATTAGGAGAACTACTCAAACCCTTAAACTCAGAATATGGTAAAGTATCACCCGGTTGGGGAACTACACCATTAATGGGTGTTTTTATGGGTTTATTCTTCGTCTTCTTATTGATTATTCTGCAAATCTACAACTCTTCCTTGTTGTTAGAGAATGTTGATGTAGACTGGGCAAATCTAACTAAGTAAACTAAATTTAGGTAGTGGGGCTGAAAAATTCAGTTAGTGTCAATTTTTTTAGCCCTAACTACGGTTTGCTGAAAAAGTCTTTTTTCAGGAATATAGAGAGTAGGAAGACAAGTCGAGGGGGAGGTAGCCCACTATGTCACTGTGTCTCCATGTCTCGGTTTCCGCATAGGGGATAGGAGAGTAATTTTTTTGCTCAACTCTTGCCCAAAATCTGCTCCTTTTTAAGCATTAAGAGCTGAAAACTAGGTACTTTTTCCATATCTAAAAAGGCACCTTATTTCTTGTAAATGCTTTGATATTTAATCAGCAGAACAATAACTATTAGTTTCAGATAACTTCAAGTAAATTTATTAGGAGTAGAATCAAGTGAATATATTTGGTATTGGTCTACCAGAAATGATTGTTATTTTAGTGGTAGCTCTATTGATATTTGGTCCGAAGAAACTACCAGAAATTGGTCGTAGTTTAGGGCAAGCAATTAATAGTTTTAAGGCAGGAGCTAAAGACTTTGAAAATGAGTTAAAACGGGAGACAAAAAATTTAGAAGAAGGAGTTAAAGTTACTAGATACCAAGCAGAAGCAGAATCAGAACCAGAAAAAGTAGTAAATATTTCCTCTTCAGCAGATACAAGTCAGAAAAGTTAATTTGAAAGTAAAAGTAAAGTATAGAAAAAATTAACCTGAGCCAATCGTCAAAAAATGATAAGTATTTTTGAGATAAAATTTTGAATTGAAAGGATAATGAACGAGGTTGCGCCAGGAAAAAAAATAGTAATTCCCCAATTAATTGTAGGTTTGGGAAATCCAGAGCCAAAATATAATCAAACTAGACATAATATCGGATTTGCTACAGTTGATACTATAGCTAATATCTGGCATATTCCCTTATCTGAAAACCGTAAATTTAAAGCAGAATTTGCAGAAACTAAAGGGATAAAAACAGACAAAATTTACTTGCTAAAGCCATTGACATATATGAATAGGTCAGGGCAAGCTATTCGCGCAGTAGTAGATTGGTATAAATTACCCCCATCTTCAGTTCTGATTGTATATGATGATATGGATTTACCAATGGGACGACTGCGACTGCGGTTATCTGGTTCAGCAGGTGGCCATAATGGGATGAAGTCGGCGATCGCTCATTTAGGGACTCAAGAGTTTCCGCGTTTACGAATAGGTATTGGTAAGCCAAAAAATATCTCTGCTGAGACTGGAGAAGCAAAAACTGTGAGTCATGTTTTAGGAAAATTCAGCTCGACAGAAAGTAAATTAATGACTCAAGTGCTAGAGCTTGTTGTAGAAACAATAGAGTTTTCTCTCAAACAAGGAATTGAAAAAGCAATGAGTCTTTATAACAGTAAGACTATTACTTTACCAGAAAATTAATTGACTATTCAGAAAGTATTTTTTAGGCTGTTGATAGATTTGTAGAAATTACTTTTGACTATCTATTAATGAGTTCTAAGAGTCTACCAGAAACTACTGCTTATGTCAGAGTAACTCGTCATTCCTGGCAAAAAGGTACTATCGAAGGAGAGGTTAGTGCTGGTTCTTTTGATTGGTATTTTAAATGGCGTTTTAGACAAGGAAAGACTCTTTCTATTCAACCTTCTCAAGGACGTGCTTTAATCCAAGAACCTTTAGGACGATTTTTAGAAAAGTGGGATTATCAATTGGAACCTGGGGGAGATTATTCTTTTATTATTAAGGCTAAATTTTAGTCTTGAATCGGTTTTAATAGTTGTAATACGAATTTTATTAAAGCTGCATAGAATTATGAATTAATTAATTTGCCTATCTTGAGATACAGTAAACTCTATTGACACTCCACGGGATAAATCCACGTGGATTCTTAAGCGGAACAAATTTGTCGGGATAAATCCACGTCAAATTTTACCCTTAATGGCATGGCCAAAGATGCCTCTAGTCTGTCCGGGGTAAACCCA
>JBFRWR010000585.1:0-5627 GCA_051439685.1 Trichodesmium sp. | reverse complement strand
AGGAAAAAACAGTTATCTATGCAAGAGCAAATATTCCCGAATATTGGGTTTTAGATGTAGCTCAACGCCAAGCTTATATATATCGTTATCCTACACAAAAAGGTTATCAATCTGAAACTGTTTTGTCGAATAATGGGATAATTAATCCCTTGAATTTTCCATCAGTTTCTTTATCCCTGACAGAAATGTTTTTGCCTTAAATAATACTTTAATAGTTAGGAAAAAGCTAAATTGCAGTAGTTAAAATATGCTAGAATAACATCAATTTGCTAAGTTTTTTCATTACTATCCTAAAAAGCCATAGCAAAAATATCCTGTGCTGATAAATTGAACTTGGGAAAAGTTGGAGAAACAATTAAAACCTCTTCAGTAAATGGAACCATATGATACTCGCCATCAACTAAATTACAAACAAAAAATGTAGGTTGTTTGGGATTACCAATTAACTTTCTCGGCCCTAATGCTGCATAATCAACTATCCAATATTCTTGAATACCCATTTCTTCATAATCTCGAAATTTATTATAATAATCATCACGCCAATTAGTAGAAACAACTTCAACAATTAACTTTACTGAATCAGAATTTTGGATAATTGATTCAGTTTCCCAACGGGGTTCGGCATCAAGAACTTCTTTGTTCAAAACAATTATATCTGGCTCATAACCAGTTTTTTCAGCTTTGGGTTTAACAATTGATTCCCTAGGAATAGTCCAAATACCACCTTTACCCATTTCCCTAATATTTATCAACAGTTGCTCTATTAAAGAACCTGCTAAATTAGAATGTTTTCCCGTAGGCTTAGGCATTTCTATAATAACCCCGTCGTGTAATTCGTACCGGAATCCGGAAGAATCAGGATACCAAGCGATAAATTCATCAAAGCTGATAAGTTTTGGTTGTGTTTGAGCTTGAGTCATAACATTTGGCTTCTTAATTTTGATTATATAATGTACTATAAACCTACATTCCGCACTTCAAAACGTAGTATAAAAAAGGAGACAGGAGACAGGAGACAGGAGACAGGAGACAGGAAAAAATCTTGATGGTCAATAGGAGTCAATTAATCAAGTATTTCTGCTTAATATTTTCCCGCCAAATTTGACTAATGAGAACGGTCAATCAGATGATTTATACAGTATAAATACTTAGCTAACCACCCTTTTTTTATACTACTTTTAATGTTACAATTTGACGTGCGGAATGTGAGTATAAATTATAGAAGTTCAGCAAAAGATATAATTATGAAATTTATCAGCCCCAAAACCGACTTTGCCTTTAAAAAGATATTTGGTTCTATTCACAGTCAAAACATCCTAATTAGCTTTCTCAATGCCATAGTCTATAACAATCAAAATATTATTCAATCTCTAAAAATAATTAACCCCTATAACCCTGGGGTTACTAACACTATGAAAGAAACTTATTTTGATGTAAAAGCAGTTTTAGATAATGGTTCTACCGTGATTATTGAAATGCAAGTCTTGAACGTAGAAGACTTTGAAAAAAGAGTGATTTATAACTTAGCCAAAGCTTATGGAAATCAATTAGATGCAGGGCAAGGTTATATGATGTTGCAACCTTTTATTGCTTTAACAATTGCCGACTTTGTTTTATTTGAAAAGTCAGATTCCTTTCTACTTTTCAACTAATATCAAAAACATGATAGTTCCATGCGGGTACATCCAAATACAGACCTCGTGAAATCAACTTATCTCCCATGCGATCGTAACTAACATCATTCATTAAATCTTGGAGTCTGTACCTTTCACCTCTGAGACTCTCAAATGGTAAATGAACATAACATTGTCCTTGTTGATCAGAATAATTAACAGTTATTAACAAAAGTCGTTTATCTTTTCCTTTCCAGACAAAACAAATAAAATTATTCCATGTGAAATTTCCTTCCCATGCAGCTACACATTCTAGTAACTGCCAATTTCCTTCACGGACAATATCCAAAGACAAACAATCTAATAATTGATGGTAAAATCTCTCTATTCTGGGAACAGTAGCTTCTTCAGGAGCATGACATAAGTGCATCGAAATTTTCTGAGACCAACCTTCTAACTGACCTTGATGGAAAAAATTTAAACCAGGGGTAAAATAAGTCAAAATGGCAGCAGCTTGATGCACTCTTATTGGAAAAGTTCCATTCGCCCTGGGTTCATCGTGATTTTCGATAAACCGTGCTAACTTACTTTGAAAATCAACAGCAGCATAAAGATGCAGTTTAACTGGAATTGACTGCTGTTCCCGGAGGCGATCGTATAACAGTTTGTCATAAGTATAATCAAATCCTAACTGTTGCAGTTCCCATTCCAAATTCCAATACACTTCTGCCATCAAGGTAAAATCTGGATGTTGCTGTTTAACTTGGGAGATTGCATTCGACCAAAAGGGTTGCACTGGAATCCCCCAAGTCTTCTCAAAAATAGCTGGTAATATTAGCATTGCCATATCGCAGCGAACCCCATCGCACAAATGAGCAACATTGAATAACTCCGCTAACATGGCATCCTGTAATTTAGGGTTGCCATAGTTTAGTTGCAATGTATCAGGCCAACCAGGAAAATAGAGGTCTTTGCCATGAGCAAATATTTTTCTACCTGTTGGCAATTCTACCTGTATATAATTTTGGGGTTCTCGTTCGATATCTACCTTGGTTCCCTGAACATAAAAGTCAGGATTTACTTGTACCCAAGGATGGTCGATAGCAGTATGGTTGGGTACAAAATCAAGCATTAATTTTAGCCCCCGTTGATGGAGGCGATCGCGCAGTCGGAGCATAGCTGCATTGTCACCAAGGTTCTCATGGATATGATAAGCAGTTATGGCAAAACAAGACCCACAAATATAATCTTCTGGAAATGCGTTACCAAAAAGTTCTAGAGTTTCCCTAAGCCATTCAGGATTTGCCCTAGAGATATCCGGCCCCACTATTCCTGTTTGCCAAACTCCCAAAAAGTACACCCAGTCAAATCCTAACTTGGCTATTTTGTCTAGTTCTGGATCGGGAATATCATCTAGGGTGGCATGACGACCTAACTTTTGGGAAATTTGGTTGAGCCAAACCCTGGTGTTTATTTGGTATAGGGAAGGATTTATCATATTACTTAAACCATTTATTTTTTGGTCTACGTTCATCCAGTTTTCGATACACATCTCGTAATTCAACTTGATGGTGAGCCAAAGCAACCAAGGTATGGTAAAATAAATCAGCTACCTCAGAAGCGATCGCCTCTTTCTCATCATCTTTACAAGCCATTACCACTTCTGCCGACTCTTCCCCAATTTTCTTCAGGATTTTATTATCTCCTTCAGCAAATAACCTACAAGTGTAAGAACCTTCCTGGGGGTTGTCGCGGCGATCGCTAATCACCTGAAAAAGCTGAGACATCATATCAGCAGGTGGCTTAACTACTTCCCCTTCCACTTGATGGAAACAACTTCTTTCCCCTTTATGACAGGCAATATCTCCTAACTGTTCAACTCCCACCAACAAAGTATCACTATCGCAGTCGTAGCGTATCCACTGAACATTCTGAAAATGACCAGAAGTTGCTCCTTTATGCCAAAACTCCTTTCGAGAACGACTCCAAAACCAAGTTTGTCCGCTTTCCAAAGTTTTTTGTAATGATTCCTGATTCATCCAGGCCATCATCAAGACTGTACCATCTAAATAATCTTGAATAATAGTCGGCACAAGTCCCTGTTCATTGTAACGAATTTGTTCCACTGGAATTGATTGACTTAAACCTACTGGTTGGGAGGTAGACATAATCTGCCAAAAAAAATCTATTTGTGTACTTCCAGTTTAGGATATCTTTCTCCTCTTTTTTCAACGCTTAATTTTAAATTAAAATTTATTGTTTGTTTTTCTATCATATAAGAATACAATTGTCAAAAAAATAGCTGCATAATTATCTAAAATTAACTTTAAAGATACACCTAATAAGTGATACAATTAACTTCAAATATAAGTAGGTTTATTTTTATTTGCTGATAACATAAAATCTTTTATAAGGATTGAAAAAAAATAAATTAAGGAGATTAAATTGGTAGTTACTACACTAAAAACATCCAAATCTGAAGAAATTTTTGCAGCAGCCCAAAAACTAATGCCAGGGGGAGTTAGTTCCCCAGTCAGAGCCTTCAAGTCTGTTGGAGGTCAACCAATTGTCTTTGATCGAGTCAAAGGAGCATATATCTGGGATGTTGATGGCAACCAATACATAGATTATGTTGGTACTTGGGGACCTGCAATTTGTGGCCATGCTCATCCAGAAGTCTTAAATTCCCTGAAAGAAGTTTTGGAAAAAGGCACAAGTTTTGGAGCCCCCTGTGCTTTAGAAAATACCTTAGCCGAAATGGTGATTGATGCTGTACCAAGTATTGAAATGGTGAGATTTGTTAACTCTGGTACAGAAGCTTGTATGGCCGTATTGCGTTTAATGCGTGCTTTTACTGGTAGAGAAAAAGTCATCAAATTTGAAGGCTGTTATCATGGCCATGCTGATATGTTCTTGGTCAAAGCTGGTTCTGGTGTGGCCACTCTTGGTTTGCCTGATTCTCCAGGAGTACCTAAATCTGTAACTAGCAATACCCTAACAGCTCCCTACAACGACTTAGAAGCAGTTAAACAACTTTTTGCTGATAATCCTAACGAAATTTCTGGTGTTATCCTGGAACCAGTTGTTGGTAATTCTGGATTTATTACTCCAGATGCAGGTTTCTTGGAAGGGTTACGGATGATTACTGAGGATAACGGTGCTTTGCTTGTGTTTGATGAAGTGATGACTGGATTCCGTATTGCTTACGGTGGCGCTCAGGCAAAATTTAACGTTACTCCAGATTTGACAACTTTAGGTAAGATTATCGGTGGTGGTCTGCCAGTAGGCGCTTATGGCGGTCGTAAAGATATTATGTCAATGGTGGCTCCTGCTGGCCCAATGTATCAAGCGGGAACTCTTTCTGGTAATCCTCTCGCTATGACTGCTGGTATTAAGACTCTGGAATTACTAAACAAACCGGGTAGTTATGAACAATTAGATAAGATTACTAAGAGGCTTGCTGATGGATTATTGGCAATTGCTAAAGAAACGGGTAATCCTATTTGTGGCGGACAACTTAGTGCCATGTTTGGTATCTTTTTTAATAAGGGACCAGTACACAACTATGATGATGCGAAAAAGTCTGATTTGACTAAGTTTAGTAAGTTCCACCGTGGAATGCTAGAGCGGGGAATTTATTTGGCTCCTTCTCAGTTTGAGGCTGGGTTTACTTCTTTAGCTCATACTGAGGAAGATATTGATCGGACTTTGGCTGCTGCAAAAGAAGTTATGTCAAGTTTCTAATTCTTTGTGAATGGGTAATGGAAACTTTTTTAGTTTCCTGTTATAGCAGTTTTCAACGGGCGTGAGGTACACGAATGATCCCCCTAAATCCCCCTTAGAAAGGGGGACTTTCGGTTCCCCCCTTGATCCCCCTCCCGTCCCCCTGTTTAATACCCCACCCCTCCCCCGTGGGTAGGGGGTAGGCAGAGTTTGGTTGGCTTTTATTTGAAAGGGGGTTTGGGGGGTTGGTAAAAAAAGTAAATAAAGCGAAAAGGGAAATAAAAACAGTTA
>JBFRWR010000584.1:0-2592 GCA_051439685.1 Trichodesmium sp. | reverse complement strand
ATAAGAGACAGGGGTACGTCTGCTCGTAAGCTTATTACCCAATCCTACTCTCCCTAAGACCTACAACATGAGTGTAGATTGACCAAGAATTGCGCACCTTCGATTTCGACCGATATTCTTAGGTGTCCTAGAGAGGTTTTCTCGTTCCCTTATTCCTTTATTGCGACTAAGTTATTGGGGCTCAATCTCCCGGAGGGTTCGACATGGTTGTTGATAATCTCATTGCTATAAGATTACCCACTGACCCCCTGACTTTCGTCCTACATTCCACAGCTACCTTGGGAATGGCTCTACGTAACGAGAGTTTTATTACCTTCCTATTCGTCCACTTGTCAGTCTTTGCTTGCGGTATCGTTCCTAGTAACTGGTATTTTCCCGCTTTTAAACCAGCTTCGGAGATTGATGTTCAGTCTCTACTCCGTGGTCTATGCTTTCTACCTAACAACAAGGCGGAGGAATTTCACCTCGAAGGATATAAGAGTTATTCACAAGTCGAGGTTTTATCCTCATGTATTGACTTGGAACGGCCATTTATATCTAGTTTCCTAGTTTAGTGGCCAACGAGTCGCACCTTCACTTAAACGCATTGCCCTTTCTAATACTGCTATTTGAGTAGGAGGACCTTGATAATTCATCTGGATATATGTACCTTCACGATGATCATTTATCTCATAAGCTAAACGACGTTTGCCACGATGTTGAATTTCTAGATCGTAAGCTCCCTGTTCCTGCAACATATCTTTATATTTTGTAATTGCCTGCTCTACCTGTTCTTCAGTTAAATCTGGACGCAGGATATACATTGTTTCGTAAATGAATGGTCTCATAGAAATAATCTCCTTTTGGACTATTTGTCTGTCAATTGAATGTCTCAAGTGTTAATTAAATGATGTAATTTGAGCATTTTTGTAACTCAAACTAGGGAAGAACTAACTCTAGCCCAAATTCAATCTTGACAGAACATTACATGGCTTCTTCTAAATTTTAGGAGAAGCAAGGATCTCTTATATTACAAAATTTTTGCGCTTAAGCCTAGTGTTAAATAATTAATAATTAATAATTAATAATTAACAATTAATAATTAGAGCTTAATGATTAAATCTAAAAATATTTCTACTTCTTCTATAATTCCCATTCCTCCTGGTGTCTGGATTCTGAATTCTGGCTTCTCCTCTGACTAAAAGACTTTTGAGTGCCAACCCTAATGAATAATTAGAGTTGGCTGATTAAATCTAAAAGCATTTACAGGTAAAGGTTTCATCCTTTGTACGATCAGGAAAAAGTACCAGGTTTTAAGTGTAAAACGTTCAAAAAGTTAGGATTAAAGGCTCACTAGGGCAGAAAAATTAAGGGACTATTCTGACTACTACCTCCTCTATAACTGCCATTCATACTGACTCCAGACTCCTAACCTCCACCAAAAGACTTTTGAGCGTAAACCCTAATTAATAATTATTAATTACCTCTTCTGATAAAGAAGAGGATTGACCAAAAAGATTTTTTCTTTTTTCTCCATTTATGGAGAGAATTGATAGCTTAATTTTTCGGTAAGTAAAAAATATTTAGCGGACTTGCATATATACAGCATCAGAAATGGTTGGTATTTCTGCGTAACGTCCCATTGCTGACTGAACTACAGTATAAATAAATGATGCTAAAATTCCTAAGAATATCATATTAGAAAGAGTTTCGACAATAAATCCTCCTAAACTTCTCCCTAGTATTGATAAAATTAGACCACACAAAATTAGGATAATATCTAATAGAATTGCCTGCATGGTATTGAAACGAATAAAGTGAGATATATTGTCATTTCTCACCACTAATAAATACAGACCAAAGAAAACTATTAAGCCAAGGAAAGGTATGCTTTGGTAAATCTGCAATAAAGGTGCAAGAGGAATGAAAATTATTTGTAGAGGAGGAAACTGTAGAAATAAATATCTGCCATAAACTAATCCGTCTACTAGGGGTAATAAGTAAGGTAAACAAGCAAATATTCGGTCTTGAGTAGTTGTGGAACCGCGCCAATTCATTTTAAAATAATCCTCCTGAAATTTGGAAATAATTATAGAGACATATAAATTCAGGATAGCGCAGTAATTAGATAAATTCTCAGGGAAATGATATTTGTGACTCTAACTATCAAAAAAATTACAGAAAATTTTACAAATAATCACTGTTATTATCTACACAAGTTCAGATGTATAGCAATGCTAAATAGGTTGCGGGTAATCAAAAAGTAAATAAAAAAACTGAAACTCTTTCCAGTTGTCTGTTCCCTAAAAGCAATTAAAATTTTGTACAGGACTCAAATATGATTGCTATATCAGCTTACTATTGATCAAAAAATCTGGAATTTCTTTGATTTAATTAAAATTAAATAACAAGCCATTTATCATTCTATACTAGCAATACGAAAACCCATTTCACACTCATACTGATCTGGTTGAGTATCTGCTAATTTAGGAACTGGATGACCACAACGTAGTTGACCACCTTTCCAACGGGGTTGACCACTTTGATTAGCTAATAAACAACCTTGACAAACTCGTTGAGGATCGACAAGCTGATTTTCCATTAAAATAACTA
>JBFRWR010000583.1:0-10942 GCA_051439685.1 Trichodesmium sp. | reverse complement strand
ACCAAGAAGTATCAATATTCCCTAAAACAATTTCAGCACCAGCAATAGTCAAATTCCGCCCATTAGTCTTGATAGTATCCGCCCCATTCTCAAAGGTATTGGGATCGCTCCCATCATCCGCTTCATTATCCAACATCTCTACAACACCAATTCCATCCCCATCCACATCTGCACGAAATTCTATCTCGCCACCTCCAGGCAGAAATTCCAACGTATCATCTTCTATGTCCTCAACAGTAATATCATTTATCGCCTCCAACTTAACATCCGCATCCCCAGAAGTCTTATCAAATTCATCATTTATCCTAATATTTGTGGCAGACAAAGAAACGCTTTCTCCACCACCTTTTATTCCACTACCCGTAGCAACAATATCTCCCGTAGCTTCAATATTTATCGAACCATTTGTATTAGTAATTTCTGTATTTTCTGTAGCTTCAACTGCTTCGATCCCCCCTAACCCCCCTTGCGAAGGGGGGGATATTTCTGCTATCGAACCATTTGTATTAGTAATTTCTGTATTTTCTGTAGCTTCAACTGCTTCGATCCCTCCTCCTTGCGAAGGGGGGGATATTTCTGCTTCTGAATTATTTTCTACTATTTCCTGAGTAGAAAGACTTTCGGTTAAAGTCACATTTCCATCACTCTTAATATCAATATCTCCCCCAGCAGTAACAATACCATCCACATCCTCACTCACTCCACCAATATTCACATTTCCTACATCAAAAAATACTCCACCTCTGCCAGAAATTGCCTCTAAATTTTCTACATTTAACTGCAAAGGTGCATCAATTAAACCTATTCCTCCATTCCCTTTTGTTTGAAATAAAACACTCCCCGCATTTATCAAAGAATTTGATGAAACTCTAGCAATATTTCCACCATTAGCATTAACAAAAATCTCTCCTGTTGTTGTTAAGTTTGCTAGATTTATATCTCCTACTTCTCCTAAATTTCCTAACTGAATATTAATCCTGCCACTTCCAGCATTTAATGTCGTTCCATCTAATTGATTTATCGAAGCTTTCCCGTCAGAACGGTTGGCAATATTCATCTCATCATTATTACCAAATAAGTCAATATTTCCATTTCCAACTGATGTGTCAATATCGGCATTTATATTAATAGTTCGACCAGCTTTTAATTCTACAGATGAATCAGTTTCTATCTTTTCATTAATTGTTATATCATTATCAGCTAGAAGAATCACATCCCCTGATAATTCCCCTAAATTTTCTGCACTAATTGTCACATCTGCATTCTCATCTTGAGCAAAAGGGTCGATAGGAGTTTCTGTTGCTGTAGTTTCTGAGTTCTCCGCAATTTCTGTTGTCTGAGAATCTGTATTTTCTGTCGATGGAACTTCCGAATTATTTTCGACTGTTTCGGTTTCTGAATTCTCAGCAATTTCTGTTGTCTGAGAATCTGTATTTTCTGTCGATGGAACTTCCGAATTACTTTCGACTGTTTCGGTTTCTGAATTCTCAGTATTTTCTGTCGATGGAACTTCCGAATTATTCTCGTCTGTTTCTGAATTATCCTCTCCCACTGTCACATTTTCTGGGTCTAATAAAATTGTACCTGGATTGCCAAAAGCTGCACTAACATCCACATTTCCATCAAATATTAATTCCTGTTTTCCCGAAACTTCAACAAACCCTCCATCTCCAGAAATTGCTCCACCTTTAGCACTAATATTTCCTCCAAAATTAGTAATTCCATCAGACCAAATTATGACTTGACCTCCGTCACCATTTGTTGTAGCATCCGCAGAAATAACTGAGCCATTATTCACAAAAGTCTGCTGAGAATTGGGAACAATTCCATTCCCTTGAAAATCTCCTCCTATTAATACAGTTCCTCCACCATTTAAACCATCGGCGTTAATATTGGTATTAATAAGAGCTACGCGCCGACCTAATACGTTAACTTGACCACCGGTATTAGATCCCCCCTGACCCCCCTTTGAAAGGGGGGAACTGGATTCGCTCCCCCTTCGGTCCCCCTGAAAAAGAGGGAGACTATTCATGTCCCCACCTTCGTAAGGGAGGTTAGGGGGGCTCGAAACGTAGCGATCGCCATTGACGTTAACTTGGCCACCGGTGTTAGATCCCCCCTGACCCCCGTTGGAAAGGGGGGAACTGGATTCGCTCCCCCTTCCGTCCCCCGATCTCTCCAGCTAATTTTATAGATCCGCTTAGGGGTTCTATAGAAAAAATGAAGTACCTCACTATTAAATGAGACCACTACTTATAACTAATTACCAGACAACTTGGAGTCTTTCTGCAGTTACTCTTTCATATACTTTATCAGTTTCCTTTGCTAACATCGGCCAAGAAAACTTACGCTCTAAATCTGCATAAGCATTATTAACCAATTGTTGCACATAATTATTATCTCTCAAAGTTTCTATAATACCCCATGCTAGAGAACTAGGATTACCAACTTTAGTCACAATACCTGTTCTACCATGTTCTACCACTTCTGGTAAACCACCTGTATCTGAGACTACTACTGGTACCCGTGCGGCAAAACTTTCTAGGGCAACAATACCAAATGGTTCATAAAGACTGGGAAATACTGCACAGTCAGCGATCGCTTGGAATTTATCTAAATTTTCTTCAGACATAAACCCTGTGAAACAAAATCTTTCTGAAATTCCTAAATTCCAAACTTCTTGTTTCCAATGATCTGTTTTCCCACCACCGATCATAATAAACTTTACCTGATTTCCCATTTCTGCAATTACTGTTGGTGCTGCATTAATTAGCACCGAAATACCTTTTTCTGGAGTCATTCTACCTAAATAGTAGACAATTTTTTCTTGCTCTTGTGCAAAATGCTGACGAAAATGTACAGAATCAAATTCCTCTCGACTTGGTTTTTTCTCAGGACAAATTCCATTATAAATTACATCTATTTTATCCCACGGAGTATCTAAAGTGCGTGTGACATCTCCTCGCATATAGTTAGAACAAACAATGACTCTCCAAGCATTATAAACTAACTCTTTTTCCTTTTGATGAATGTACTGCTGGCTGTGATTATGAATACCATTATGTCTACCATTTTCTGTCGCATGAATAGTTGCTATTAATGGTAGTTTAAAGATATGTTTAAGAGCGATCGCTGCATCTGCAACTAACCAATCATGGGCATGAATTATATCAAAATTTGGGTCTTCTTTAATTAGTTTACCTCCATGACGACCCATAGCTTCATTCATATTTGCTATCCAATGAAAGAAGTTTTGGCTAGGTCCAACTGGCACTCTATGTACTTCTATTCCGTCTACAATTTCATACATTGGTGCTTCGCCAGATTTGACGGTAATTAAATGCACTTCATGTCCTAATTTGACTAATTCTGGGTATAATTCTGCAACGTGACGTGCGATTCCTCCAATAATTCGTGGTGGAAATTCCCAGCTTAATACCATAATTTTCATTACTGCTCACTCCCTATATAGTTACATTATTTACAATTTTCACTCTACAGTTTTAATTTTCCAGATAATTTTTAATATTCAACTATTTTATTGATAAAAATCATAAATCTTTTGACCTAAATGTTTTTTAAGAATTAGGTCGATTTAGTTAATTAACATACCAAAAAATCTGATTAATAATGCTATTGATTTATTGTTTATAGACTATTTTTTAATTTTTGTCAAGGCCATTAAATTCCTTCAATATAAGTTTGATTATTTGGTTAATCCAGTTAAGTATAGAAGATATCTTTTTGTTAATAACTATAATAATTTATACTTTAATATATCATTGAATTCCGTTAATTTCCAATCTTCAATAATCAATAAAAATAAGAATAATTATAGAAATATGAGGAAATGTAAAAAACTGTTAAGAACAATATAGATTATTGATAACCTCGTAGGGACGTTCCATGGAACGTCCCTACAAGGTTTTTGTTGTGACGATGTGGTTTATCAATTTAAAAAGCCCTGTAATATAGAATCCGGGTAATTAGTTATCGTATCGCCCTTGGAGTCAGGAGTTAGGAGTCATATAGAATCAGGATAATTACTATAGATTGCGTCATTGCGACTGGAACGGAGTGGAAGGAAGCAATCTCCGCGCACCTCTGAGATTGCTTCCTATCGTCGTAATGACGATTGTTCAACCGGATTATATATAATTGTGTAAATCGCGCTTTTTGGGAATTAGTCTATTGAAGATTAGTTAGGTTTATTTGCTTTAATAAAAACCATCTGATCGCTAAACTTAAGTACAGACTGATCTTGATATTTTTGTTCCATTTCTTTTAATCCTGTTGCTAACTCTGCGTCATCAAAACGAGATAGTAAAGACATATAACGATTTTCTACCATTTGAAAATAGTTAATTTTTGGTATTTCTAAAGGATACTCTACAATATTAACATCAATAACAAAACCTGCCTGTTTTAGTAAAGTTGTCATTTCTTGATAGTGTGGCTGCGTTTTTTCATATAACTTTAATGCTCGATCAAATAAAGGATAATCAATAGTTGGAGGTAATAGTAATAATAGAAAAATTCCCCCTGGAGTTAATCTCTGCCATAAATTTTGAAATAGTAGGGATTTTTCGGGGATATGATGGATAGCTTCTTTCAAGAAAATCTTGTGATAAATTCCTGGTTGTTCAGAGAATTTTACACCATCCATTTCTACAGATTTTAAACCACTATCTGCCGGGATTTTTGCCAGCATTTCAGCAGAAGGTTCGACACAAATAATCGGTTTTTGTAACTGAAATTGATTGAGAATTTCTCTGCTATAAATTCCAGTACCACAGCCAATATCTACTAAAATATCTGTAGGAGTTAGCTGCAAATATTCGATAATTTTCTTGCTTGTAAATTGGATATATTCAGGAGAATATGACCAGAGATTATTGTATATATTGGCAATGTTTTGGTAATGATTTTTGATATGGTTATTCATGCTAATGATCTAAAGTTTAAATGGTAAAATTCTTGTAGCACAAGCATCTTGCTTGTTAATTGTATACCTGATATACAAGGGCTAAGTGTTATTATATATCAGAAATATAGCAATCCTATTTTATTCGTGGCAAAAATATTACTGCTTTTTAGGAAATAGGGAGTAGGGAGTAGGGAACCCACCCCTAACCCCTCCCAGGAGGGGAAAAAATTGATGATTGCTACTAGATAATTGATTTGATTTTTTATTATTGGAGATGTCTATTTAGGATTGCTATATTTAATCAATCCCGTATTGCGATCGCAACACCAAATATAAAATCCTAGACAACTCTCGTCGTTTCAAAGGTTCAGCATCGAGAGGTGTACCAGAATTACCAAATAATTCATATACATTAAAATCTCCACTTTTACCGACAATAAATGCTAACTGTTCCCGCGTACATCGCAAGTTTGGCGCAAAATTTCCATTCCCTACCCCCGAAACAATACCTTTTGCTGCCATTGTTTCAACTGCACGATAAGCAAAATTCTCTTTCGGTACATCACGGAAAGTGGGAACTTCAGGGTTCAACCACTCAAAACCCATCACATTTACCACCGCCACCGACACAACCGCTCGGTTTACCGTTCCCTCTGGATTAAAATATAAATGATTATAATTTTCCGTCCTGACAAAACCTGCCGTCGCCAGAATTTGGATCGCCTCAAAATCAGGGTCATCATGGGCAATATCATTATACCAGAATAGAGGAATTTGATGACCAGTTAACAAACCTTGAAATTTATAGATGAGTCGTTTATCTGTCGCAATAGTCCGCACATCCACTCCCTCACTCAGAGCAAAAGCAGCTAAATGACCCCCTGCTTCCCCGATCGCCCACTCAACCGCGTGCATCCGATATACAGAATTACTCAAATGGGTTGTACCAATACTTTTCGCCGATAATATCAGATTATCTGTGTTGACAGGTATCATTGCTTTGAGGGGAATAGTAAAAGGCAAACATTTCATCTCATCTTTACTGTTGAAAATAAGATGGTTCGGGTTATCAGTGGGATGAATATCAAACAACGCATAATGACCGATACCAACACTATCATCAAAAGTTCGCCCCCGCGCTTGCTCCCCATAATATTGTTGGGCAGTATCTTGATAAACAATGGTTGTTAACGCTATCCCTCGTCTTGCTTCCCGGATATAAGGTTCGATCGCAATCCCATCATTCGTCCAAGTTAGATCGCCCCGTGGTTTTAACTCCCCTACTTGACCTATTAATGGCCAGTTGTTGGTTTTCAGTGTTTGCGACTGTAAATAATGGATGTAAGCTTGAGTATATTCCCGCGCTTCCTGAATATGTTTTTGGCGATCACTCCGACTCACCCCTACGAGCAAACCCATTTTATAATCATTGGACTCATAATTCATAATAGTCACATCGCCATTACTGGTTGTGGGGATGTAACCTTCCTTGAGACGTTTTATTCGTCGGTAGGTAAAAATGGCAAACCGTTCAAAAAATGCCCGCCCTTGAAAACTGGCAGTAAATTTATCTGTTTGTAACCAAGGTTGCACGCCATAACCTTCTGGTTTACCGATGGGAACGCCTCCACCCTGAGCGGTTTTTTCCAAAGCAGCGCAAAAAGTGATTGACTGCTGACATTCGGGAAAAGCTGTTTGCGGGAGCAGTGGTTCACCTGTATCATTTTTTGATTCTTGTCCGACTCTGGACTCAATATTTCCTAATTCTAATAAGTCACCTAAGTCTGTTGCTTCAATAGTAATTTGAGCGTTGACAGTGAAGCGTTGATTATTTTGCACATCCTGAAAAACGACTCCTGTTACTTGTCGCCGTTCATCAGCAGACTGACTCAACAAAATTTCCACAGGTTCAGCAAACGGAATCAGGGTTAAGTTGCCATTGTTGAGAAAATCTTCGATAGCTTCATTCAACGCTTGCGCCATAACTATTGTTGTCGTGGCAAAATTACTTACCCAACCCCCACCAGGGTTATCAATTTTTTGACCGTTAACTGGTTGGAGTTCCCGACTACGTTCCCGGAACTGCCATTGGGTTTTGGAGAAAGCATATTTGTCTCTGTCTACCTTATCTCCATATATTTCCCCTGGGTTAAATTGTTTCTCTAATTGAGGGTCATCTGAAGCGGGTAACGCTTGAGTCGTAAATTGTCCGCCTAATGTTTGTTTTGGTTGAACCAGACAAACATTTGCCCCTGCTTTGAGTGCGCCGAGGGTTGCCGAATATGCAGCAGTCGAACCCCCCACTATTAATATGGGGAATGAGAGAATTTGACCGTCGGTTGGTCTGGTAAAAAAGCGATCGTCTAGGATACCGTTGTTCATTAGAATTTAATTTTAGGATTTTCAATAATTAAACCACAAAGTTTGTAGGGTGCGTTAGGCGCTTACTAAAAAGTACAGTTCAACTATCAAATATTACGTTGCGCCGTAACGCACCATTGATTTGTGCCGTGCTACTACGGTGTGTTAAACGGCAAAAAATCAGACTATGAAAGTGATTCAATCCACTGACACAGCTAAAACTTTGCATTAGGGCGGGTTTATTTAATCTTAGGGTGAACATGAAAATTTCAACTAAAACCCGCCCCTACTATTTCACCATTTAAGGTGTGTCAGTCTACTACGGTGCGTTACGCTTTGCTAACACACCCTACTAGACCGACACAGCTATAACTGTGCATTCTTATTTTTGTTTCTAGGTATCTTTTTCTCCCCACACTTCCTATCCTCCCCAGACTTCCCACACTCCCCATCTAACTGTGTCAGTTCACTACTACTTCTCGAAAACATTTTCTAATTCTGAGCATTAATTCATCTAGACAAATAACTCAAATAGTAATCCTTAATTTAGGTTCATTTGCCAAACAATTGTTTTTGATTTTTCCTGAAAAAATTACTGTTATTTCCTGATTAAACTCAAACATTTAATCAGTGAAAATACTATTGCTTTGGCTCAATAAAAGAGCAATAATGAAATAACACATAGTTACTAATACCATCAGGAAAAAATGAACACAATTCCCACCCAATGTCAAGACTTAGAAAATCAGGTAGAAAAGCTACTTAAACTATTACATCAAGAACCTACTCTCAGACAACAAGACACTACAGCAATTCGTTCTTCTTTAAATAAAGTAATTTCTCCCAAATTTGAAATAGTATTTGCCGGAGCTTTTAGTGCAGGAAAGTCGATGTTAATTAATGCTTTATTAGGGAGAGAATTACTGTACAGTGCGGAAGGTCATGCTACAGGAACAGAATGTTATATTGAATATGCTGAACCTGAAAAAGAACGAGTAGTTTTGACATTTTTAAGTATTGCTGAAATTCAAGAACAAGTATCTGTTTTACGAAAAGAATTAGGTTTAGATTCTAATGCCAATATTGAACAATCAGAGGTAATTGGAATTATCCGAGAACAATGCAATACAATTATTAAAAATGAAGGAGGGGAGAATAAATCCGAACGTGCTAAACAAGGAAAAGCTTTAAAACTATTGGTGGATGGTTTTGAGGCAAATAAAGAGTATATTCATCCGATTCAAAATTCTATTTATTCGATGGAACAGTTCAATTTTTCTAACCTGAAAGAAGCTGCTAGTTATGCGCGAAGAGGAATGAATAGTGCTGTGTTGAAGAAGGTAGAATATTATTGTCATCATCCTTTATTAGAGGATGGAAATGTCATTATTGATACTCCCGGAATTGATGCTCCTGTAGAGAAAGATGCTCAGATTACTTATGACAAAATAGAGAATCCAGAAACCTCTGCTGTTGTTTGTGTTTTAAAACCTGCTGCTGCGGGAGATATGACAACTGAGGAAACAGAATTATTGGAAAAAATGCGAGAAAATCCTGGTATTAGAGATAGGGTTTTTTATGTGTTTAATCGTATAGATGAAACTTGGTATAATTCTCAACTTCGACAAAGATTAGAAAGTTTGATTATTTCCGATTTTCGAGATACAGAAAGGATTTATAAAACCAGTGGTTTATTAGGTTTTTATAGCAGTTTAATTAAAGAAACAAATCGAGGCGATCGCTTTGGTTTGGATACTATATTTGTTAATAGTGTTAAAGGTTTGGATGGAGAGGAGGAAACGCCACAGTTTGTTTATGCTTTTAATAATTATTGTGGTACTTCTCGGAAACTTCCTAGTAATTTTCGGGTAAGTATTAATGGTTTTGAGTCACCTAATGAAAATTATGTCAGGATTTTAGAGGAGTGGGGTAAACCGTTAATTGAACAATTAATAATTGATAGTGGAATAGAGGAATTTCGGAATGGAATTACTCGTTATCTGAAGGAGGAAAAAAGACCACAATTATTTGCTAATTTAGCAGATGATTTACAAAATATCTGTATACAATTACAGAAAAATTATTTAGCAACTAAACGAGATTTGGCAAGTCAACCTCAAGAAATAGAGGCTATGAAAGCTCAAGAATTATTGTTATTAAATTCTCAACTTCAAGAGGTTGGAGAAGGATTTAGTAAACATATTTCTGAGGAAGTAAATTTGCTAGTTACAAATAAATGTGATGGTTTTGAAGCTGATTTTAATCAACTTCAATCTCGGATGATTCGTCGTTTAGATGAACTGTTAGATACTTTTTCTGTGGAAGCTGCTTATAGTCGAGCAACTATTAATCATCCCCGGAATGCAACGGCTCCTTTATTAGCAGTTTTAGTAGAGGCACTTTATTATTTAGCTAATCAATTAGAGGATATTTTAGTTGACTCTACTCAGTCGGTAGTAACTGGATTTTTTCAACATTTAATTGACCGAGTTCGTAAGTCAGAATATTATCGACAACTCTATCGTTTATTAGGCAATGATGGAGGAATTGAAAATCATTTAAAAGAGGTAGAAAAAGAAGTTAATACGGCATTAATAAGTGCAGCACGAATAGAATGTGATAGGTTTGTACGAGAAAGTCCGCGTTTTTATGATGAAGGAACTTTTTCTATTTATCAGTTTCGGCAGACTTTATTACAGACTTCTCAAAGTTTTGATTGTAGCAGTATGGTAGAGGCGGAACCAGCAATTAGACAATTATTGAAATTGGATTTCGAGCCAAAAGTTTCCAAGACTATTCGGCAAACTTTTCGACAAACTGTGAATCAAACCTTGAAGACTAATTTATTACCGATGGCTGAAAAACAAGGGGAAGATATTATGCAGCAATATAATCAAGCGCGAGAATATTTAGAGCAAAGTTTAGAGACGGAAGCGGTGGATAAAATTCAGAGAAATTTACGTTTCCAAGCTGAAGTTGAGGAGAAGATTAAAGTTTATAATCAGACAGTTTATTCTATTAATAGTTGTCTCCAGACAATGTTGTTGAATGAGCGACAGTTGCCAATTATTTCTGAGTTTGATTTTGGCAAAAGTGAGGAAAATTTGGAAGTAGTAAGTAGTGAGGATGAGAAATTATTGGAGAGTGATGAAGTGTCGCCTCTTGATGATTTACGTCAGCAGATGAATTTGAATAGTTAGTTTATTAATGGATAATTGATAATTACCTGTGGTTAAAACCTAGAGGATTTATACCTGAAATTTTCGGTACTTTTTTATCTCAGAAAAATGTAGGATGTTATTTTGAAACATCTTACATTTTGAGTAGGGGAGTGGCGGAGCAGAGGAGAAGTAAAAACATAAATAATTTAAGTTTCACCTAAGCATACCGTTACTATATGGTAATTGGGATAATTTATTGGAAAAAAAGGAATTAAAAATGGCAGAAAATTCAGAGAATCAAAAATTTGTTGTTCTAGAGGGAGAAGAAGTTATTGAACTAGATGAACAGACATATGAATATTTAAGTTTAGGCGCAAACAACTTTAAATATTTATATCTGACAAATTATCAATTAATACCTGTAATTCTAAGAAGAGTAGATATTCGGAACCGTGAAATAAAAAATAAACTGTTTTATGATGATTATGATGGT
>JBFRWR010000582.1:0-3854 GCA_051439685.1 Trichodesmium sp. | reverse complement strand
CCATTTTGTGACATTCCCTGGCAAGGTGGTGTTGCAACTATGGCAAATAGTTCTTGGTTGCCAATTATTTTGTGAACTGTATTAATAATTTCTTCTTCTCTATCTAAAATATCCCCATTTATTACGGTAGAATTAGGAAAGTTAGTTTTGATTAAACTAGCCCGTTCTGCAATAAGTTCATTATGTAATAGGAATTGAACACCCGCAGTTTCAAATCCTTTATCACCAATTCCCGATCCCGCAAACAAACTGAGTGCTAATTTAGTTTCAAAAGAAGAAAACATAGAAAAATATCAAGTAAGATTGAGTAAATAAAGTAGTATAAATTTAATTATACATTACTCGTAAGCGATCGCTCCACCAGCATAAAAAAATCATACAATTTTCACATTTGTCCAAATAGTGTGTTACTCTGTAATCATGGGAAAAAGTACGCACAGATAGAGTCGCTTTTAAAACTATAAAAACTATGTCGAGAAGAATAATATGACAAATATATCCGTTCAATATGAACCACCACTTCCAGCAAAGGAAACTTTGCCTACGATGTACGACTTACCAAGCGAAAATCTGGAGGAACCTGGTTTGCCAGAAGAATTTCACGACTTTCAACCTGAACTTTTACGCCAAACTTTTCAACCGCGCAATTGGTATCCCGATCGCTTATTTTGTGGCAGCGATATGAATCTCTACTATAATGTAAAACATCCTAATTGGTATAAACGCCCAGACTGGTTTGCCGTTGTGGGAGTGCCCAGGTTGTATGAAGAAAGGGATATGCGCTTGAGTTATGTAGTTTGGCAGGAAGGAGTTAACCCTTTGGTAGTAGTGGAGTTATTGTCTCCGGGTACAGAAGATGAAGATTTAGGAAAGGCACTAGGAGAACGGGGAAAACCGCCGACTAAGTGGGAAGTTTACGAGAGCATTCTGCGAGTACCTTATTATGTTACCTTCAGTCGGTATACTAATCAAATACAGGCGTTTCATTTAGTAGGCGATCGCTACCAAAGAGCAGAGTTAAGTAACGGACGTTTGTTGCTTCCTAGGATAGAACTCAGTCTGGGTTTGTGGCAAGGGAGTTACAGTAAGATAGATAGACTCTGGTTGCGGTGGATGACTCTGGAAGGAAATTTGATTCCGACTCCAGAAGAGAAGGCGGAACAACGAGCTAACAATGCCGAACAACGAGCCGATCGCTTGGCAGCAAAACTGCGAGAGTTGGGTATCGATCCTGACGAGTTGAGTTAAATAGTTTTTTTGTAGGTTGGGTAACGCAATACGCTACTCAACCTCAAATAGTGATAATGTTCCGTATTGCTAGAGCGATCGCTATTGTTGAATATTTGTAAAGATTCAGGTGAAAGCGATCGCCTTCCATTAACCAATACATTATGCTCTGTAATTTTATACGTTTAACTCAACAGCTTCTTGTTAAATAAAAAGTCTTGGTGTTGCCGAAAAATTTGATGGTGTTATTCTGAAAATTTGAGCATTATTATCATACTTGACTAACAATATATTGTTATGCTTAAATAATTTCAGGCATCTATAAAATTTGGAAATTCAAGATTTGACAATTCACGATATTTTTAGCAATTTACCAACTATTGAAACCGAACGAATCCTGTTGAGAAGAATGTCTCTCAATGATGCAACAGATATGTTTGAGTATGCTCAAGATTCACAAGTTTCAAAGTATACAGGTTGGTATACTCATAGCTCTATTCAGGATAGTAAATTATTTTTAGAATATACGATTAATAACTATAAAAATAATCAGCTTTCTAACTGGGGGATTGTTCATAAAGCAGAGCAAAAATTTATTGGTACTGCTGGATTTATTGCTTGGAATATAGAACACTCTAAGGCAGAAATTGGTTATACTTTGTCTGGAAAATATTGGGGAAAAGGTTATATGACTGAGGTGGTTAATGCTATTATTTATTTTGGCTTTACTACAATGATGTTAAATAGAATTGAAGCTAGATGTGTAATTGAAAATATAGCTTCTGCTAGAGTTATGGAAAAAGTAGGTATGAAATATGAGGGTGTTTTACGGCAATGTATGTTTATCAAGGGAAAATATCGTGATTTGAAAATTTATTCCATTTTGAAAGAGGAATTTAGTTCAAAAAAATACGAACATGATTTGAAAATATCTACTAGGTTATGTGGCTTTCATCAGTTTTAAATTTATGCTTTAGTTGGTACTTAATGTAAGTATTTAGCTGTTAATAGTAAGTATATAGCAGTATGAATTTGTGAAAAAAACTGTAGGGGTTTGATCTCCCAATCTTATTTTTATGCCAGTGTGATAAATGTTTGCTCCGAATTTATATTCCCTTTTGCCTATTCCCTGTTCCCCACTTCCGAGTATTATAATAACTTTTGATAAATGTTATGGTAAACTTGGAAAGTCTCAAAGTAACCATTAAAATGCCAAAGACTATTAAGGGCTTATATCAAATCAATAAATAGTATTTATAAATCTAAATTTAAAGTACACCAAAGGTTGTGAGAATCAGTATAAGAAACCGGATTTATGAGAAACAGATTTCTGTATAGGGAATTTCAGATAAACCCGGTTTCTCTGCTTTATACCTATACTATCGGGTTTGATATTACTTGTGTTTGGAGACCAAACCCCTACGATAAAACCAAACTTCTACGATAAAATATTACAATATAACCACGGATTATTCTAATAGTTTAGACTAGGAAATGTTTTTCTAACTATTCTCTTTTCCCTATTCCCTATTTTTCTATTTAACTTGAAAAAAATGACAACTGAAACTCAACTATTTAATTCTAATTCTTGTCTAATTTCTCCAGCTATTCCTGAGAGTGGTTTTCCAAAAAATTCTCCTCTAAAGTTAGGTATTCTAGCTTCTGGAAATGGTAGTAATTTTGAAGCTATTATGGGGGCGATAAATGATGGAAAATTAAATGCTCAAGTTCAAGTAATGATTTATAACAATCCCGAAGCCAAGGTTAAATTACGGGCAGAAAAGTGGAATATTCCATCGGTATTGTTAAATCATCGAGAATACAAAAAAAATCGAGAAGAATTTGATAGTGAAATTGTCAAAACTCTCAAAAAATACGATGTAGATTGGGTAATTATGGCTGGTTGGATGCGAATTGTTACTAAAGTTTTAGTCGATGCTTTTCCTAATCAAATTATCAATATTCATCCTAGTTTATTGCCAAGTTTCAAAGGGATTAAAGCAATTGAACAAGCTTTAAAAGCTGGAGTAAAAATAACTGGTTGTACTGTACATTTAGTAGATGTAGAAGTAGATAATGGTCCGATTTTAATGCAGGCTGCTGTACCAATTTTACCTGATGATACACCGGAAACTCTCCACGAAAGAATCCAAGTGCAAGAACATAAAATTATTGTAGGTGCTATTGCTCTTGCTGCATCGAAAAATGAGGCTTTAAGTAGTAGTTAAAAATTCAGCATCTAGTTCAGGAAGTGAGGGATTAATCCGAATACCAGAAGCAATTTCAAAACCCGCAGGTCTGTTGAATAATTAATAATTAATAATTTCCTCTTCTGAAACAGAACAGGAATTGGGCATAACCACCGTATCTAGTAGGGGCGAATGCTATTCGCCCCCTAAAAATGGTGTTGAATAATTAATAATTAATAAAGGTTTTCTTTCAAACTAAAATAAATAACTGATAGCTGATGGCTTACGGCTGAATGCTTACAGTAAAGTTTTTATTTTTCGGGTAAGTTCAGTTGAGAGTAAAATTCTTTTGAATATTTTGCTTGTTGCCAGTTATCAGCAGATTTAATTTGTGAAATATTTAACCCCCTTACTTCTTGTAAGTTAGTATCTTGTAGA
>JBFRWR010000581.1:0-11241 GCA_051439685.1 Trichodesmium sp. | reverse complement strand
CGTCCCTACAAGGTTAAGGCAGACTTGGACAATTAAAGATACAGCTACAATTATTCCTCCTAGTTTCCGAGGTCTTCCCACACTTCCCACACTTCCTTGACCTACTACCAAAAAAGACCCCATCTTTCTATATCCCTATCATGAAAGTAAATAAATAAAGATATCCCAAATTGATTCTATAGACCCCCTAAGCGGCTCTATAAAATTAGCTGGAGAGATCGGGGGACGGGGATATGGGGATATGGGGAGATTGGGGCTATTTTTATACTTTTTTCCCTATTCTATTTCACCGAAATTCTGACTCCTGATTCCGCGCCTCCGCGCCTCCGCGCCTATGGAAATTATAGAGAAGGTAGTCGTAAAAATTGTCCCAAGATTTTTCTGCCATAATCATCCTCAAATACTAGCTTTTTGAACTTTTTAGACGGAAACAGGGGCACTTTTTTTAGACCAAAAAAGGCTGAAATCAATATCTATCAGTGCTTTGATATTTAATCAGTAAGCCCTAATTAAATCAATTCAAGATATAAATAAAAAATTCCATCTTCCTATTCCCTATTCCCTATTCCCTATTCCCTGACTTCTGCAATAAGTCTAGTCTAAATATAGATGTAGTTGCCGAAAGAATAGAAACTCCTTTACAGCGAGATAAACTAAAAGAGATGGGTTTTTAATAATTGATAATTGATAATGGATAATTGATAATTACCTTTCCCTAAAAGGAAGAGGATTGAATAAAAAGAAAATAAATTCATTGTTTCTCTTGAAATAGAAGGCTTTAAACCTTAATTATTCGGTGAATTAGGTCAGGGATTTTTATTTTCTCCACCTATAAAATCTGAAAATGCTAATATAATAATTAAAGATTTAGAACTACAATCAAACTTGACTACAAGAATTATGTAGGGAGCAAGTTTCAACATACTTTAATGGGTTAACTGAAAATTCAATAGAATTATTAGGTTTTCTTAAGTATTTTTTTAGGAAGTTATTATAAAGCACTCAATTATAATCATGGTCATGAATTATTGTATACTACCTATGTTTTCTGAGTTAAATAACCATCTTGATTTAAGTTCTACTTTAAAAGACTTACAACTACATAACTTCGAGATTGAAATCAATCAATCTGGGGTTGAAGTCTCTCGATTTTTTGAAGCATATCAATTCATTCCAGGTGTTATTTTGACAAATCAAGGAAAATTTGTTGGTATGATTTCTCAACAGCTATTCCTGAAAACTTTAAGTCGCCAATATGGAAGAGAGATTTTTTTAAATCGCTCTATTAATGTCTTATACGACTTTATTAAATATGACTTATTAATTTTGCCAGGAGATACACCAATTGTGGATGCTGCATATAAAGCAGTACAAAGACCTCAAGAATTTATTTATGAACCAATTGTTGTAGAAGTTTCTCCAGAAAATTATCAAGTTTTAGAAACTCAAAATTTACTGATTGCTCAATCTTATATTCATCAACTTGCTAAGGATTTATTACAAAAACAAACTCAAGCACAACTAATACAAACTGAGAAACTTGTAATGTTAGGACAAATGGTTGCAGGTTTAGCCCATGAACTGAGAAATCCGATTAATTGTGTGGCAGGTAATTCTAAATTTATGTCTGGTTATTATCAGGACTTTATTAACTTAATTAATACATACGATAAAAATCTACCACAAACAATAGAAGAGATTGAAAATTTAAAGGAAGAAATTGATTTTGAATTTGTTAAAAAGGATTACTTAGAGATGATGGAAAGTATAAAAATTTCGGCAGAGCGGATGATGCAATTAGTTAGTAATCTTCATAGTTTCTCTCATATGGAGGGAAAGAAAACTCAAGAGGCTAATCTTAATGAGTGTCTGGAAAGTACCTTATTGATTTTAAAAAATCGTTGGAAAAATAGCGGAGTTGAAATTATTAAAAATTATCAGGAATTACCATTACTCTTGTGTTATCCTGGTCAAATTAGCCAAGTTTTTATGAATTTAATTACTAATGCTCTTGATGCTCTTGAAGAATATCAAAAACCTGATGGTGAACCTAGAAAAATATGGATTTATACTGAGGCTAAATATTTATCTGAAAATTCTGATATAAAGTTTGGAAAAATTGCCGATCAGGTAGAGTTAAATACTACTTCAGAGATAGAAAATGGTGTAATTTCTACTGAGAATACTCAAGGAAATTTTAATTGGATTTCAACTCGGATTGTTGATAATGGCCCTGGGATTCCTTACGACATTCAACAACAAATATTTGATAGATTTTTTACGACAAAAACTATAGGTAAAGGTACTGGTTTAGGATTAGCAATTACTCATCAAATTGTTGTGGAAAAACATCGGGGAAAATTAAATCTGAATTCCACTCCTGGAGTAGGAACTGAATTTGAAATATTGTTGCCGATAGAATAAGAAATCTGATAATATTTAAGTCTGACAAATACAGTTTTATTAAAAAGTAATCAAAAAATAGGTTTTATTTCTGCTCCCTCTTTTCAGGAAACTCAATTTAACTTTTCAGGAAACTCAATTTAATCGAAAATTATATTTAGCGATCGCTTTAGTCGTAGTTATTCTTATATAGCAATTCCCAAAAAGCGTGAGGTACAAAATTCCTTTTTTTTGGGAATAGGGAGTAGGGAGTAGGGAGTAGGGAGTAGGGAATAGGGAAGATGGGGGAATAGGGAATAGCAAAGTAGAAACCGGGTTTCTTTGCGTAACTCCTATAACTATTAATTATTTGGGTAATCCTGTATAGTAATGGTGAATTTTGGGTAAAACGCTTAGTTTACAATTACCTAAAACATTACAATGCACCACTACCATGATTTGGTAAGAGTTTCAGTTATAATCGAAATTATTAATAAATTCTCTGGATATTAAAATTCAACAACCATTTAATCAAAGTTTTACGTTAATTATTGATAACTGAAATATAGCGCTACGCGCTAGGGAATAGGGAACAGGGAACAGGGAACAGTAGACTGCTAAATGATTGCAGAATTTATAAGTCTCCTAACTAATTAACGTAGTCCTATAACCAGAGATATCTAATATACATCTCCAAAAATCAAATCAATTATTGAGAATAAACTGTCAATTATTTCCCCTCCTGGGAGGGGTTGGGGGTGGTTTCCCTACTCCCTACTCCCTACTCCCTACTCCCTCTTTTATAGAGATATCTAATAGTAAAAAATAAAATTAATTATCCCGTAGAAATTATCAATTACCTGAAGATACTTCATGTACTTGAAATCTGCTTTATTATAAAGATAACCATAACATTTAAACAATAAACTTATGACAAACCAACCAAACCAAATTACCCAAACTTATGCTCAAGATGATGCCCAACAAATTCTGCAAATTGCTCTAGCATATCGCTCTGAAGCAGGAGAACTAACAAAAGCACAAGTATTAGAAATTGCCCAAGAGATGGGTATTTCTCCTGAAGAATTAGCAGCAGCAGAACAGGAATGGATTGCTAAACGGGGTGAGTTTCAAGAAAAACAAACTTTTAATCAAGTTCGCCGAGAAAAATTAAAGCAAAGTGCAATTAAATATGCCATTGTAAATTCATTTTTAATGCTGCTCAATTTAGTAATTTCTCATACTCTTTCTTGGTCTTTACCAATTTTATTATTGTGGGGATTATGGTTAGCTTTGGATGCTTGGAAAACTTTTCAAGTTGAAGGGGAAGATTATGAAAATGCTTTTCAAAGATGGCGTTTAAAGAAACAAGTAGGTCAATCTATTGGTTCTTTGGCAGATAAATTATTTAAGAGTTTACAGTCTTGAATTAGAATTTGTAAGCATTTCCTGCGGAAAGCTCCTCTATAAAAAGGTTAGCTAAGGGTTGAATGCTTACCAGAATTTAGGATACTTTCTCAGTATAGGGAAGAAGAAGGTTTTTTATGATTAATTAAAAGTATTTAAAATTGCTTCTTTACACTTCCTGCACTCCCCACACTCCCCCCACCCCTAAATATATAGTAAGTAATTATTCAACCTCCAGACTTATATAGAATCCGGATAATTAATATATCCAAGTCATTGCGACTGGAACGGAGTGGAAGGTTTGCGCAGCATTCCGTAAGGAAAGCAATCTCCGCGCATCTCTGAGATTGCTTCCTATCGTCGCAATGACTACTTTTCAACCTGATTATATAGAACCCCTAAGCGGCTCTATAAAATTAGCTGGAGAGATCGGGGGACGGGGATATGGGGATATGGGGAGATGGGGAGATTGGGGCTATTTTTCTACTTTTTTCCCTATTCTATTTCACCGAAATTCTGACTCCTGATTCCGCGCCTCCGCGCCTCCGCGCCTCCTGTCTCCTGTCTCCTGTCTCCTGTCTCCTGTCTCCTGTCTCCTAATCCTCACTTTTGCTCATATTCCAAATGGGTTCTATATTATGACCTCTAAATAAATGATTATGTTCAGGATTATAAAGACCAGAACGACCTACTTTTTCCACCTTTTCCAAAGCCGGACTAATCACATAAAGCGTAGTTCTAACTAACTGTTTCTCCTCAGTTACAACAGCCATTTTCTCCAAAGGTACAACCCAAATTTGTTCATCTACCCATCCCAACCGATAACATATCGCCACAGGTATCTGAGCAGAATAATGTTCCATCAACTTTTCTTGTGCTTCCCAGACATGACGAGCGCTCAAATATAAACATAAACTCGCTCCATGAGCAGCTAAACTACCCAACTCTTCTCTTGAAGGAACTCCTGTCGCTTTCCCACTAATTCTGGTTAAAATAATCGTCTGTACCAACCCAGGTACAGTTAACTCCACCTTTAACTTAGCTGCTGCATCCTGAAATGCACTAATTCCTGGCACAATTTCAAAATCAATTCCTGCTTCTGCTAAAAGCTGCATTTGTTCATAAACTGCTCCATACAAACTAGGGTCTCCAGAATGAAGGCGTACCACAGAAAGACCCTTTCCCACTCGGTCAATCATTAGAGGTACAATTTCCTCTAGAGTTTGATTCGCCGTTCCAATAATCTCAGCATCAGAACGGACATTCCGCAACATTTGCTTAGGTACTAAAGAATCTGCATATAGAATTACATCTGCTGTAGCTAAGATTTTGTCAGCCTTCACCGTTAATAAGTCTGGGTCTCCTGGACCTGCTCCTACAATGTAAACTCTTGGTCCGAGACTTTGAGAATTATTCATTTTAAATTTATGAGTCAAAAAATTTTATATGCTAATTTTGGAAAATTTCCTGATATGGCTACCTATGTCAGATAAATAGAATGGTAGATGCACCCTGGTTTAGCCCTTGACTTTATGTCTTGGGCTTTTTTCCTTTTCGGAGTCTATAGTTTAGTTTGTTTCTTTAACTTCTGAGGGGAAAACATCTGGCAAAGGTCGCTTCCATAAATACAACCAAGCCAAACCAGCCAAACCTAATAAAATTCCAGCTAAACTGATAAATTGAGCAATCCGTAATGGGCCTAACATTAAACTATCAGTTCGTAATCCCTCAATCCAAATTCGTCCACTACTATAAGCAGCCATATAAACCAGAAATAAAGTTCCTACCTTAAGTCGAGGTTTGCCTTGCAAATCTCTAAAAAACAGAAATATTAATAATCCAAATACCATTAAATTCCATAAAGACTCATAGAGAAATGTGGGATGAAAATAATCATAATTCACTAATGCAGAAGGACGACGTTCTGGTGGAATATATAATTTCCAAGGTAAATTAGTGGGGCTGCCAAAAGCTTCAGAATTGAAAAAGTTACCCCATCTACCAATAGCTTGTCCTAAGATTACAGAAGGAGCTACTAAGTCTGCTAACTGCCAAAAAGAGACCTTATTCAGTCTGGCAAAAATCAAAGCAGCGATCGCCCCACCAATAATTGCTCCATGAATTGCTATTCCTCCTTTCCAAATGGCAATCATGTCTATCGGGTTTTGTTGATATTGTTCCCATTCAAATAGAACGTAATATAATCTTGCCCCAGGAATTGCTGCTAAGACTAACCAAACTACTAAATCACCTATTAATTCAGGGTTAACATGACGACGTTTAGCTAAGTATTGCGAAAGGGTGACTCCAATTAAAACGGCGGTTGCAATTAAAAGTCCATACCAACGAATTGCTAATGGCCCTAATTCAAAAAGTATTGGGCCAGGTGAAGTAAATTTAAAGCCTAAAGGTAATAAGGGAATTTCTAATATCATAAATTTTACATAGAAAAAAATCACTTATAGAATACTTTAATTGCTGCTGAATTGAAAAGTTCAAAGTCAAATTTGAGAGTTGCTAAATGAGTGTAAAATGAAGTCAAAAAAACTTTGAATCCTGTAGCTCTATATTCTTCCTCTAATCTAATCATATTTTTTCACCCATAATCCTATTTATAGCTTCGATTAAAATATTATTTCTTAATATTAAAAATCAATACTACTGAAAATAATAGATGATTGAAATCAAAAAAATTCCTAACAAATTCTACTAGATTTTATATAAAAAGCTAATATCTAACCGCTAATAGCTGTTTTGCTGCGCAACATCAATGCTGCCGATTTAGTAGTAAATACTTACATACAACAAATACTAATCTTCAAATATTTAGTCTTTCTTAATAAATTTATTTCTAAATTTAATATTTTTTTAATAAATTAATAATTATTATAACGTTAAGAAATTAAAAATAATCAGCAATAGACCTCAATGTTTATTAAAATTGAATAATGTAAATTTAATTTTCGGGTAGTGAAGAAATATATGGAACTATTGAAAGCTGAAATTTTTGCTTTGACGAGAAAAGTTGAAGCAATACACGCTATTGTTGAACGACTTAATGATAAAATATCCGATCATATACTTGCCGAACAAACCCATAAATATCAATCTAGTGAAAGTGATTCTCATCTATTAGAAATAACACAAATTAACGAAATAAAACAAAAATATAATTGTTTGGCATCAGAACTAGAACATAAAGATGTTCTGTTAGATGATAATTCTTTTAATAAAAGCAATCAAAATATTGACGGAGAATTAACATCAGAAATTCAAATTCAACGACTGACAGCTCAGTTAACCGCTGCTTATAATCGTATTGCTGCTTTAGAAGAACAATTACTCTCAAAAAGAGTTAAACATTAATGATGTAAATAGGGTGTAATAAAGGGCTTGTCACTAATTAAAATCATTGATTTTCTCAACTGGGGTGATATATTTTTATGTTAAAAACAAACTTAAAAAAATGCCCTAAACCCTCTATTTCAAAAGTTTCATTTGAAAATGAATTGCATCAAGTAAATCTGAAAAACTATTTATATAAAACCTGCAAATAAATCTTCAACAGCTTTCAGCAATTGAACCTGATCCCAACCTTTATATAAATGAGCGGCGATCGCACATCCCCCACAACCGACCCCTTCCTTAACATACCCATTTTCATAAGCTTGGAGTTGAGGATAGCGAGACTCAGCGAAACTCAGTTGTGTTGCCATTAAAGGTACACCACCAATTTCTGCTGCCAACCCAACCGTGTCTCCACTCCCATCCTCTGCTACCCAACGAGTTGTTCCCACCACAATATTCTCAGGTTGCCAGGGTAACAATAACTCTGCTGCCAATGCTTGCATCAAAGCATAAACAGCTAGCATTTGTGTTCCACCAGCTAACATTACCCCAATCTCTATACTTGCTGTCATTGCCATACCTGCGACTACTATTTGCATCGGGTCTCCCACTGCTGCAATTAGTTTTAAAGGTTCTGAGACAGGAAACTCCAAATTCAAACCAGAAACCCGAAAACCCTGTTCCACTACAGCCAACTTTTGATTATGATTACATTGAGGATGACTACTATTGACTTTACCCATAGCAGCAATACCTAAACCTAATAAAACTGCTAAAGCGGTAGTTGTTCCTCCTACCACGCATTCTCCTAAAATTACATAGCTATCTTTTGCTTCAGTCGCTAACTTACGACCCCAAAAAATTCCTGCATCTAGTAAATGTTGAACTGTTGTCATATCCAAAGCACGACCAGAGGTTAAACAACGAGCAGGAGTACCTCCCAAGTCAATTGTTGGTACAGTTGGTTTGTGAGTTAAACCTGCATTAAATAGATAAAAAGGAATATTCAGAGCATCAAGAATTGCTTTTGTGATTACAACTGGAGAAGCACCAGCATTTAGGGGTGGTAAGGGATATTGAGGTTGTGGTTGGAGACCATTATATAAAAATTCTACATCAGCTAAACAAGTATATTGGCGGTCTTCTGGCGTTGCTCCTGCTGCAGAAATTCCAGGAATTAGACCTGTATCAGTAAATCCTAATATACAGCCAAAGATTGGTTGTTTTTTCTGATACTTGGATAGCCAATTTTTTCCTTGTAATACTTGGGTATAAACACGAATCATTAATTCAGTTATCAGTTATAACAATCAGATTTAATATCATGTCTGGGTAAGAGCGCGATCGATTAGCATAAGGGTTTGTAGTTGGGCTTTAGCCCGAACTCTAGATAGGGCTAGAGCTTTACTACAAGCTTTTCTTCCCTACTCCCTACTCCCTAACTAATCATAATCCAACAAAATTTGTATCCATTTAGGAGGTCTAGGAATCATATTTCCAATCCGATCTAATAACAATAAAGCTACCAAATGTACAACAAATAAATAGATAGTATTATTTATAAGTACCATGATTAAAGCTATGACTTGAATCAAAAGTAAACTTGGTTGAGCTAATAATCCTAATTTGAGAAATGCCCAGTCTACTAATTCTGTAACTTGTGTAGTTAAGTATACCCAGAGGTCTTGTCCCAGGAGAATTGAAAGTAACCAAAATCTAAAAAAGAAACCAATAGAACCAAGTAAAGAACCTAAACCAATAGAAATAAACCAATTTCCCCCTCTTTTCCACACTGCTCCTAACATTACACCCATTAAAGCAAAGGGGATGACAAATAAAATACTCCGAGTTGGTCCCATTAGCACAGATAGAAGTAATCCTGATACTGTTGCGCCCATCCAAGCTGCTCGGTTTCCCCATCGGAGGTACAGTAGAGCGATGGGGATGGGAAAGAAAATTTTTAACAACGGTCCCATGGGAAAATAATAATTGATAAACCAAATGAGGCTAGCGGTACTGGCCAGAAAAGCTGTTTCTACTAGAACTAAAGGTTTATCTTCTATCTGAGTCGATGGTTGTTTTTGATCTGAAGTAGTTTTCACAGACTTGGTTTTGTCTTCAAATTTATGATTATAGCAATTCCCATACTCGTGAGCTGGAAAATTAGTGTTTCAGGGAATAGGGGATAAAAATACAGAAGGATAATCATATCTCAGGAGCTTTGGGAAACTCTACATTTCTACTAGATATCTTTAAAAATAAGCAAAAAGAAAGTAAATTATTCAACATAAATAATTAATTCTTTTGTCGTTGCTGATGCGTGGGTATGATTTGTATTTTTTCGTAATTGCTGAACTATTGAATAACAAATATTTGAGATTGTTCAATTTTTATTTTCATACCTTTCGGTAGGCGCAATTGCATGAATTGCCCTTACCATGAATTGCCCCTACTTTTTACTCCCTCTTGAATATAGAATCTATCTTTATTAATTTTGGCCTTTAACTTTCAAATAACTCTGAAGGTGGAGTGTTTAAACAAGGGTCCGTTCTAAAGCATGTATATCAGGAATACATAAAGTATCGCGATCGCGCTTAATTAATGACTTTTTCTCTAATTTGCTTAAGACTCTCGTTACTGTCTCTCTGGCCAAACCACTCAAACTACTTAGCTCTCTGTGAGGCAAATTAGGAATTTCTGTTCCTTCTTGGGTAAAATGTCCTTGGCCTTCTGCTAGAAATAGCAAAATATCTGCTACCCTGGCCTGAGCATCTGCTTCTCGTAACCTCAGTCGTCGGTTTACTTGGCGTAAGCGTCTGGCCATTAATTGGGCTAATCGGATTCCGGCGATCGGTTCAGTATGAATGAGATGGGCAAAATCCTGAGCTGGCATATTTCCAATTAAAGTAGGAGCTAGAGTAATTACATCCGTAGAGCGAGGGACTTCATCTAAAGCTGCCATCTCTCCAAATAATTCTCCTTTACCTAATATATTTAGGGTTACTTCTTTACCATCTAAATTATAGGTGCGAATCTTTACCCACCCATCTAATATAAAATATACTGAAGTTCCCCAATCGTTTTCTAGTAAAATTACTTGGTTTGGTGGATGTTGACGACTGACTACATGAATAATAACTTTTTCTACTGCCTCTTCTGGTAGACCCTCAAAAAATGGGGTAGACAGCATTAATTCTTTAATATTGGACTGGGGGTCACGATTGTACCTATCTTCCATGAGGTTATCTTAAATAATATGGTCAGGCCAGATATTTAGCCCAGAGACAAACTATAAAATTAATAATTGCAATTAATATATTGAGCGAAAATTGGCTTTTTCAAGTTGCAAAACTATAGATAAACAGTAATAGGATTTAGTCACTGAGATAGATGAAATTTCTCTAAATTCTCTTTTTCCTATTTCTATCTCTGGTTTTTACCATTGTTTAATGGTTTTGGTTTAATCATCATTCTCTATGAATAGTAATTCTCAGAAAATTTATTAACCAATAGGCCAAAGTTGTTGTATCTGAATGTAAATTTAGAGTTTACTACGTTAATCATCTTAAATCTCCTTAACTTTTAACTTCCCTGGCGGGAAGTCCCGCGCTCTCCCGCAGGGGAGCGTCTTATGGGAAAGCCAGGGCCAAGATTCGGATACCTCCACAAGCTAAACGTTCATAAGCCGCAAGACATGCTAGGTACATTTTGTTATTGTCAGCGTCATCACAGGGGGAGGACATCACCTCTGTTAAAACAGCGGTCAGTTTTTGCTGACTGAAGAATCCCGCTTTGTCGCGTAAGCGCAACTTCGGGAGTATGTCAATAATATATATAGCCATCTTATCTGAGTTGTGAGATATTGTCAGCTTTTAGGCAAAAGTCAACAAATAATCAGAAAAAAACTAGATATTATGAATAAGAAAATACTAGACTCTAGACTTTTAGGGCAGAGTAAAATTGGTATATATGATTTGATATAGCAATTCCCAAGAAGCGTGAGGTACCCGCATTCCTTGGTTTTAGGGAGTAGGGAGTAGGGAGTAGGGAGTAGGGAAGATGAGGAAATGGGGAGTAGGGTAAGAGAAAAACAACTGTACCTCA
>JBFRWR010000580.1:0-6055 GCA_051439685.1 Trichodesmium sp. | reverse complement strand
GAATAATTAATAATTAATAGTTAATAATTAATAATTAAGAGTTGATAGTAAATAATTATTCATTCAAAAATTCAGGTTAAAAGCCTTCCCTGAGATAGGGGATAAATCAAAAATTTTCCTTTTAGTCAATCCCCTTCTACAAAGAAGGGGTAATTATTAACTAGCTATCAGCTTTTCTGTTCCGGAATGCTCCGCAAACAGCATTTAGCTGTCAGCTAAAAATCCAAGGTTTAATTCGCCCACAAGAGTTTGAAAAATTAATTAGTGGTGCGCCTTTTATGGGGGTTTGTAGATGCGGAGCGACTTCTTTTGACCCCCATTACACACCGTGAAAAACTAATTGCTGTTAACGCAGTCCCTCTGCAGGAGGCTAGCTGAGTGCTGAGTGCTACTTCAATTATTGATTGTTTTTTGTTAATTGCTGAAGCATTTTTTAGCTCTAAACACTACATATATACAACGTTATAGTTTTTAGACTCAATATATAGTGTCTTTGCCTAAGTCCATGATTGATAAATTAGATTAGATTCATAAGTTCACTAGGTTTATATTATGGCAAACTGTTTAATTGAGTTAGTTTATATGAATTTATATTAAGTATTTGAGGGAATTTTCAAAATAAGGTTTTTATTCAGAAACCATACAGGTAAATACATAGAGAATAAAACTGAGGTAGAAGGGGCTAAAAAAATTAAAGTTTGTTTCAACTTGTAACAATAATACTCTGTAAATTTGCCAATTATAGGTAAAATATGGAAAATTAACTGCAAAGTACAACTAAAAACATTAGGAGTTTGAAAAAATGCCTTTATCTGATACCCAAGTATTGGTTGCTCTAGTAATTGCTCTAATCCCAGGGATACTAGCATTCCGACTCTCAACTGAGCTATATAAGTAAAGCTTAGTCAATTATAAACATCTAAATCTGTCCTGACAGTTGTTTATTCAAAACCAATAAAAATTTGGCTTTTTGCCAAAGTCAAGTATTATTTAAAGGTTAGTAATATGATAACTGTTAGGACAGTTTTGTTGTTTAAAAGTAATACTAAAAAAAACTATAGCAATCCTCTAATATATTCGTGGCAAAAATATTACTGCTTTTTAGGGAATAGGGAACACTTAACTGGGAACAAGTGGGAGTTTCAAATTTTTTATTGACTTTTTAATTACCCGCAACTTATGCACGGATTGCTATATCTCTTGTGAAAATTAAAGCAATTGTAATTTTATTTAACTATAACAATTATTAAATTGGCGATATTTACTGAATAATTAATAGTTAATAACTAGGGTTTGCTGAAAGAGTCTTTTAGTAAGGTAAGAGTCAGGAGCCAGAAGTCAGGAGTAACCGGAAATTTAGAGGAGGGAGTAAGAAGAACTATACCTTAATTTTTCTGCTATAGTCGGCTAAAAATCCTAATTTTTTGATTACTTAAGGTGAAAAAGTTAAAATTTTTTTTGTCTAAAACTGCTAAAAAAATTATGTGATGCTGCACAGAATCATGGATTTATTAATTTGCCATTCTGTATATAAAATCATATATAGTGAATTTTAAGTAAGCTTTTATTCTATAAAAATTTTATATTAATTTGTATGATAATTATAATTATACTTAAATCTCGATGAGTTGATTGGGTATAGCAATAGCTGATAGGTGATAGAAAAAAATAGAAATCTGGGGAAATAGGAAATACAATCAGGAAACACACCACTTAATTAATTCTATCTGACTATAGTATTGCTCAAATTACTGAAGTACAATTTTTTTTCTAATTTTCTAATTCCTATGTTTCCCGAATTACTACTCTCTCCTCCCTACTCCCGAAAAGAAAATAATTTTGTACAATATAGCAATCCTCTAATATATTCGTGGCAAAAATATTACTACTTTTTAGGGAATAGGAACACTTAACTGGGAACAGGTGGGAGCTTCAACTTTTTTATTTACTTTTTAATTTGTTACAACCTATTTAGGATTGCTATACAACTATAGCAATTCGTATAGTTTTTTGATTATTATCTATGGCTTTGTACTTGTCATCTAAGAGCTGACAAAATCTGACAATTCGGATAAGATTACTATAGTTTCAGAAAGACCGTATGTATATATTTTTTAACGGTTAATTGCCAGAAATTGAGTCTAAGAAATAATTTTGTAAGTAATTAATCATTTATTAATCAATTTATAGATTAATCTAAAAAATAGAAATATTATAATTGATGCAGCTATCCATAAAAAACTATGCAAGCTACTAAATCTGTTAAACTTTCTCAAGTTTCTGATAATCCTCCTAATTCAGTAAAATCTAGAGTATTCTCTAAACAAAAAAAGTCTACTTATCTAGGAATAACAATTGAAAGCACAGCAAAATTATGCACAAATATCTTACTTTCTGCTTGTGTCACTTCAGCTTTATTAAAATTGTTGCCTCATTACCAATCTATTCAAGAAAAACTACAGGTTATTGAATCTGAAATTGAAGTTACAACAGACAGATTGAATAATGAGAAAGAAAAATTTAGTCGCTATTTTGATCCTAGTCAAGCTAAAACAATTATGCAAGAACAGAGTAACAGAGTAGCTCCTCATCAAATACCTATAATTTGGCTAGAAGATAATGGTGTTAAACCTAATTCAGAATCTAATTCCTCTCCATAATTATCTTGGGTTGGGGAAATAATAATATAATACTGGAAAATTGAGAAAAGCTGAATATTAGCTCAATAGTATTAGATAGCTAAATCTCAAACTTTCTAATTTCCAGTCTTATTTAATCCTCAATCCTGAGATAGAAAGAGATTGTTGATTAGGCTAAAATTTCCTGTCACTCGAATAGATAAAAATTATGACAATTTTATCCCTATTCTCTTTTCCTACTGTCTTTGATATTCCCAATTCTAATTATTGTAGAAGAGATATTAGTTATGCTAATTTAGTCTTTCCAATTTGTACAATCCAAATTCTTCTCGAATATTAGAGCTTAGCTTTCTTGTATCAAAAAGTTTATGTTTTATTTTCAGTAATCTCTGCTTTAGAGAAATCTTTTGTTTTGTCAAACGGGAATTACTATAAGAGAAATTTTCAAGATTGTTCAAAATATATATAGCTCCCAAGAATGGTAATTCTTCAAGGATTATTTCCCTTGATTTTAAGAATGACACAATATTAGGGTGCATATGATATAAATCATAAATATCTTTAGGGATTAAATTAATATCTGATATTTTTGTGGCAAGCATGGATAACATCTGATCGGATACGTCATATAAATCACTTTTAATAATGTGACTGGTACCACAGTATGCATGAAATCCTTTCCGCACTCTAATAAACTGATTATTCTCAGAATAAGTGTATCCCACATTCATAAAGTAACCATAGGGTTGTTTAGATTTTAAAATAAAGTCAGTTAAGAATTTACTTATACAGTCATCCGCATCAACCATCATAATATAAGAACATCCTAAATCCTTTGCTAAACGAATTCCTCTGATAAATTTGTGCATTTTATCTCCGCTTTTTTCTACATATGTACTCGGAATAGGAAGGTCTACCGTTATATATTGTAAATTTGAATGCTCGAAATTAATGTTCGGTTTCTCATGACAAACTACAACAACTTTGAAATTAGGATTAGTAGAATTACAAATTGATCTAGCAGTTCTTTCAAATAGTTGAGATACCTGTTCCCAAGATTTTGATACTTTAGCACTTTTGAGCGGGACTACAAATCCTAGCATTAATAATTAATCTCCTCTTTCATCATTCATGTTTTATAATGTTATTTCTGTATACTAATGCTAGATGGAAAATAGCACCAATATACAGTTACTAAAATCATTTATAATGCACCACAAACCCTCAAATACACTTAATTCGTGAGTCAATTAAGCTGCATTTGCTAATACAAGTTGAGATGTCAAAAGTTCTACAGCAGCTTGATATTGTTTGTCAGCTTCTGTAGTAATTTGGTAAGGCAAAATCTGCTCTTGTTCTACTAAAACATCAGGCATAATTCCCTGTTTATTAATATCTTTATGATTTGGGGTTTCATACTTGGCCACTGTTACAGCCAAACCCGAACCATCAGACAAATCAAACAAAGATTGAATCAAGCCTTTACCAAAGGTTCTGTCTCCTACCAACAAAGCACGACCATTATCCTGAAGCGCCCCGGCCAAAATTTCACTAGCACTAGCAGTTCCCTGATTAGTTAATACAACTAATGGAGCATTAGTTATAGCGGCACTTTCAGCTAAAAAACTACCAAGAACTCTTTGTCTATTAACCGTGTAAACAATTGTACCTTCATCTAACCACAGACGAGCAATTTCTACACCAGCTTGTAATAGTCCACCTGGGTTATTGCGTAAATCAAGTACATAGCCAATTGCTCCCTGTTCCTCAAAACTTTTTATAGCCTGGCTTACTTCTGTAGTAGCATTAGCATTAAATTGACTAAGACGAATATAACCAATTGGTCCTGTTTCGGAGTTATACTTTAACTTTGCATAAACTGGATTAATTTCTATTTGCTGCCGAATTATGGTAATGTCTTGGGTTTGGTCTCTACTGTCTTTCAAAATTGTTAGTACCACAGAAGAACCAACAGTACCCCGCATTCTATTTGCAGCTTCATCTAATGAAAATTCTGTAGTTGGATGGCCATCAATTTTAATTACGCGATCGCCTGCTTGAATACCAGCAGTTTCAGCAGGGGAACCTTCTAGGGGAGAGATGACTATTAGTTCTCCTGTTTGAGAGTCTAGAGCAATTTGTAAACCTACTCCTGTTAATTCTCCAGAAGTATCGACCTGCAAATTCCTGTATTGTTGTGGTTTGAGAAGTCGGGTGAATGGGTCTTCTAGACTAGCTAACATTTCTTGAATGGTGCTGTAGGTTTCTTCTCTAGTTTTCAGGGGTTTCTTCATTAATTTTTGACGCTTAAACCACCAGTTCTGATGATTGAAAGAGTCATCAACATAAGCTAAATTGACTATACGCCAAGCTTCACCTAATAAGCTTTGTTCTTCAGTTAATGCTGTTGCAGAGGATGTCCAAAGTCCCCAAGTCAGAATAATTGGGAATATTAATAGAAATACAATTTGGAAAAATCTTTTTTTCATAAAAAAAATAGTATTAAATTGTCAGGGATTGATAATTTGAACAAGAAACCGGGTTTATTGCCATACATAATATATGTTAAAATAACGATTCTTTGTAGATAAACCCGGTTTCTGCGTAAGTCATAAGGCCAATATAGTTAAGTCGTTTGATAAAATCTCTAGGATAAACGAAAATTCTGGAAAATATCAAACTCTAGAAAAATTGCGACCTTATATGAAATATATCTATAAATTATGTTAAATTTTATTACTAGGAGCTAGGCAAGGATAAATATTTATTTTCTTAAATAATAGACTTGCTAGTTGATTCCTGTGTCAGTTGGTATGATATTTGTATTGCTGATTCAAGGGTTGATGCAAGTATTCTTTCCTAACTACCCAGAAATTTAATTCATTTAAAAAGCGGTCAGCGGTCAGCAGTCAGCAGTCAGAAAACAAGGGATTTTAACCAAAGTAGGGGCGAATGGCCATTCGCCCCTACAAGCTGATAGCTGAATGCTAAAAGCTGATAGCTAGTTGATAAACAGCAATATTCATCTAGGATTTTTGACTTAATGTTCACAAAACAGGTAACTGATTCACCCGCTTATAAGTGGTTTGACGAACGCTTAGAAATTCAAGCTATCTCAGACGATATTTCTAGCAAATATGTTCCACCCCATGTAAATATTTTCTACTGCTTGGGTGGAATCACTCTGGTTTGCTTCCTAATCCAGTTTGCGACTGGGTTTGCCATGACTTTCTACTACAAGCCAACAGTAACAGAAGCATTAGCATCAGTCCAATACATTATGACTGAAGTTAACTTTGGTTGGCTAATTCGTTCCATCCACCGTTGGTCTGCCAGTATGATGGTGTTGATGATGATTCTTCATGTTTTTCGGGTTTACCTCACAGGTGGTTTCAAGAAGCCTCGCGAATTAACCT
>JBFRWR010000579.1:0-5665 GCA_051439685.1 Trichodesmium sp. | reverse complement strand
CAAAATCGTTATTACTGATAATATAACTATTTCCTTGAGCATCAATATCTATACTCTCAATAGAGTCGAAGTCTACTGTACCTAAGTAAGTAGCATATTCAAGGTCACGATCGCTATTAATTTTAATCAATATTCCATCACTTTCGCCTCCACCAAAAGTATCTTGCAAAGCATTAAAAGTGGGAAATTCACCAACTGGAGGTACGACTGCATCACCGCCAATAATTTGACTACCGGAATTTCCAGCTACATAAATATTACCAAAATCATCTATAGCAATACCATTACCAATATCTCCATCTACCCCACCATAGTAAGTGGAAAAAATTAGGTCACTACCATTACTATTAAGTTGACTAATAAATACATCTGCGTCTCCTCCTATAGTATTTTGTACTGCATTTATAGTTGGAAAATCAAGGGAACGAGTTTCACCAGTAATATAAGCATTACCATTATTATCAACAGTAATATCTTGACTTATTTCTGTGTCATTTCCACCTAATAAAGTTGAATAAATTAACTGACTTCCATCAGTAGATATTTTACTAACAAAAGCATCTCGGTTAAATTCGCTAATTAGAGTATTTTGTAAAGCATTTTCTGTAGTCGGAAAATTACCAACTCCAGGAATAGGTTGAATTGGAAAACGGAGTACAGCTCCAGTATCTCCTGTTATATAAACATCCCCATTATTATCGACAGCAATAGCGCTACTAAAATCGTTATCTTGCCCTCCTAAATAAGTGGAATAAAGGATATTACTACCATCATTAGATAGTTTAACAACAAAAGCATCCCCTGAAAATTCACCACCTCCGTAGGTATTTTGCCCAGCATTTACTGTGGGAAAGTCAACAGAATTAGTATTACCTGTGACGTAAATATCTCCAGTTATATCTACAGCAATATCTGTACCAAAATCTTCACCACTTCCTCCTATATATGTGGCATAAATTAGAGTTCCGTCTGGGGAATATTTAGCAACAAAAGCATCACCACGACCAAATTCATTCCCTCCAGCAAAGCTATTTTGTACAGCATTTGCAGAAATTGGAAAGTCTATAGAGTTGGTACTACCTGTTATATAAGTATTACCTAGATTGTCAATAGTTATGCCTGTTCCTTCCTCAAAATTACTACCTCCTATTAAGTCGGAAAATTCTAAAGTAGGGTTGTTTATTGGGGGAATTTGGGAAGAGAAAAGTGATTTATTGGGAGTTGAAATTCGATCATTGTAAAAATCATTTATCCCTATAGTATCCTCAGAAATTTCCGGGAAATTTTCTCCTACCGAGTTAATTACTTCTGGCAGTGGTTCAAGTGGTGAATCTGGTATTAATGGTGGGTTTTCAAACAGTTCAGTCATAATTTTTCATAAATTATATTCTAGTTTTATATCATATCTAGTGAAATATTTATTCTTTGGCGTTAAAAAGAAAAAAGGTAAGCATTCAGCTATTAGCCATCAGCTCTCAGCAATCATACCAATTAGCAAAGGTAATACTATACTTGGGCGACACTTCAGTTATCAAGTAATTAACACAGGTAAAAGATTTTATTAGCTAATTATTAGACAGTTAATGTTAATTATTTTGATGTTTACTTCTCCCCCTATTTCCCTACCCCAGCCAATCAAATATAACAAGATTTTTTGTTTCTCAATTAAATATTGGTTTGATAATTGACTAAAAGCAATAGCTAATCGCTGTTAGCTAAAGGCTGAATAGTTACGCAAAAAGAAAGAAGTAATACTACTTTGAAAAAAGAATGCTATAAAAATGTACATCTCAATCAGAGGTTCTTAAAAAGAGCTGATATGATTCATTCTAATTAAGTACCTGTGCAGAATGAACTTAACATTTTTCAGAGAAAAGGGAGTAGGGATTAGGGATTAGGGATTAGGGGATAGGGAGGAAGAAAAAAATATACTTGACTTGTTATACTTTGATAAGTAAAGTATATCAAAAATAATTTCTCTCACCTACTTAACCTGACCAGCAAATATACAATTAATTCTGCTTGACTACTTATACCAACTCCCAACAATAATTCTATACTTGGGCAAAACTTCAGTTATTAAGTAAAACACAGATATCATAAGTTTTTTACTCATTAGCAAATCTGTTAATGTTAATTGTTATTATTTTAAGTTTTCCCCTACTCCTTAAAATAATTTTTCAGCAAACCCTCAGTACCAATAATCAAAAAAAGTGCTAAACTAAGCAAAAAATTAATTTGGAGCAATAGTGATGAATCAAGTTTTCCTATATGCTGAATATCAAGTATCAATTCCTTTTTCTGAAATTAACTGGGAACCTATTAATGTAGATATGAAAAAATTTCCAGGGTTAAAATCGAAAACTTGGTTAAGTGGTTTAAATTCTTATAGTTTAGGTGGTTTTTACGAATTTGATTCTGTAGAAAATGCACAAAACTATATTGATGGTTTATTAATTCCATTTGTTAAACAAGTAAATGGAAATCTTAGTGTGAAGCTTTTTGATGGTGATGTGACAAAAGAAGCTTCAATCGGTATGAATTCACCTTTTTATACTAGCTAATTACTAGCAAAAAACAATATAGTAATCCTATAGCAATATGATTTTAATTGTGAGATATTGGAAAGTTTTAGGGAACAGGGAACGGGGAACAGGGAACAGAAAAGAAGAAAAAAATGTTTTTCTAAGTATGATCAATGCTATATTCCATATTTTTAAGGAACATCTCAATTCTCACATCTGATTCCTGATTGCTATAGATAGTTGCAACAATTAAAAAAGTAGAAATAAATTCCGAAACTATTGCTTATTACTTCCCAACCTATTCCCAAAAATCGGTAAGATTTTAGACACAAATAAAATTAGGATTGCTATAGTTCTGAGAGATTGAATATATCAGGAAATATAGAAAGGGAACACTTAACTGGGAACAGGAAACAGGTAATAAGAAAGAATAAATTAAGACAACTATTTGTCACTTAAAAATCTAGGGAATATCTGTACCTTTCCATCTCTGGTATTTAACAGATTTTAAGCTTTTGAAGTCTTGCCTCTTTTAGATTTTAGTCACTCTCAGCTCTCTTAATACTTGTTTGACAAACACTCTCTGAGGAGTAGGAAATAGAACTTTACTGGGTAGCTAGTAATATCATGTCTGGTAGCATCGGTATTGTATAGAAAAGGTAGGCAACAGGCAACAAACATGAAGGCAATTGAGCAAGAAAAAAACTTAAATTTCCTGTAAATATCCACGCTAACTTTTACACAAACGATACCAACGGACATGATATAAAATAACTTTCCTTTTTATTAGTTTAATTTTGCCAAAGGATAAATATCTGCATCACTAGCCGCCCATTCCCACATTGAACCAGGATAATTTTTCACCTGAAATCCTAAATCTATTAAAACAACAGTTAACCAAGCAGAACGGACTCCACCTGTACAATAAGTAACTATAACTTTATCTTGAGTAATTCCTTTTTTTGCTAAAATTTCTAAAAGTTTTTCCCGCGAAAATAACATTCCATATTTATCTAACCAATCTTTAAAATAGATATGAATTGCTCCTGGAATATGACCACCACGTTGTTCTCCATAAGGTGTTTTTCCAGCATATTCTCGTGACTCTCTTGTGTCAATAATTACGAGCTTATTATTTCCTAAATTTGCTTTTAATTCCTTTTGGTTAATCTGCCAATTTTTGTTCTGCTTTACAATAAAATCTCCTTTAACAGAACCAGTCTGATGAAAATTATTAACAGTAGGAAAACCTGCTTTGACTAAAGCATTAAAACCACCATCAACTAAGAAAGATTTTTGATGACCTAAAGTGCGTAACATCCAAACTATTCTACCCTCTTCTCCCCAACCATTTATTGTGTTGCCAAATACTATTACTGGTCGAGCATTAAAAATACCAATAGTCTGTAATTTCTCTGTCAAAATTTCGTTATCTGTAAGTAATTTTCCTTTTAATGGAAATTCTGACTGAGAAAATTCTTGCCAGCTTATACAATTTGAATTTAATAAACTTTGAGAGTTGAATATTTTACAAGAACGAGCATCTAAAATTGTTGCTCCTTCCGTGGCTAATTTTTGAGCTTGAGTAGCATTAATTATCCATTGGTTTTGCCTAGATATTTGTTCTGGAAATTGATTAATTACAAATTGAGAATTGATAGATTGATTTGGCAGAATTTCGGCAGTTTTAATTGAATTAAAAATCACCAATGTAGAAATTAATCCAAATATGATTAATCCTACTACTGCCATAATTTTTGTCGGACTTAAATTTAGATAATTAGACATATTTGTTTGCTAAAGGGAGTTGAAACTATTGAATAACTCCTGCATTATTTAGGGGCAAAAATTTTTTGAAGACTTTACCAAAAATATTGTAAGCAGTCAGGAGTCAGCAGTCAGCTTTGAATTATTAATTTATTTTTATTCAAAAGAAGGAATTAGTCTCTAAAGAGAATTAAAACTTATGTTTGCGCAGGATTCCACAAGAAATAAAATTGGTCATTAGATAACCTTAGAGTTGCTTGATTCTTTGCAAAAGCTAATTGCTAAATGCTAATAGCTGAATACTTACAAAATATTAGAGCGATGAACATAACTCCAACAGCGACTATCATAACTATTATTGCGATTATTTCCCATGACTATATATGAATCTTTAGGTAAAGTAATAGGATTAGACAAAAATCGTTGATAGAGGGAACAAACTTCTATTGTTGTCTATTAATATTCGGAGTTAGCAGAAGCGAAATACTTTTATTCTAGAGGTTTATTACTTACATAAACTCTTCCATTTTTCACTTCTATATGTTTATCCTGAAAACCAAATTATTCTTTCAAGAAAATGATTTTTATATCGTTTTTTTAATACTTATTTTGGGGTGAATATAACTATATTACCCCGTTGTGCTTCTTGAAAATTATAACTCCATTTATCTAGAATTAGGGTTTACTGATTAAAGATTTTAGGAATTTTAGGTCGGGAAAAAGTACCAGCTTTTTTGTTGATCAAGCCGAAAAAGTGAGCATTTTGGGTAGACCGGAGGCTGAAAAATCACAGGACTATTCTGACTCCTGTCTCCTCTATAATTCCTAATTCTCGTGGCTCGTGACTTCTAACTCCTGACTCCTACCCTCACCCATGAGACTTTTTCAGCAAACCCTAATTAAGCGGTCATTAATTTCCAATTAGGGAATAGGGAGAAATCATTGATAATTTTTGGAAATTTCTCATAAAATGTGTAATTAATTTTGCATCAGCACTTACAAACTTTCACAAAATAGTTACAGTAACATCTCCTAAAAATTCTTCATAAATTTGCTTTCCTTCTAATTCATGAGTCCTTGAGAGTCAATTCCTAAATTTCTCCTACTAATTCCTGAGAAAATAACAGATTTAGGAATATTAAATCAAATTTATACTACTTCTTAATCCCTTCTTTTTTTATTCCTAAATCAACAGCAACTCTATGAGCGCAAGCAAAACCAGAAAATGCCACAGCATTCAAACCTTGACCAGGAAATGTACTATCTCCAACACAATATAAACCAGGTATTGCTGTTCGATTAAATGGCATTCCTAATAAACCTTTTAACTTACGTTGCGGGATAGGTCCGTAAGTTCCATCTTCACGATTTAA
>JBFRWR010000578.1:0-5062 GCA_051439685.1 Trichodesmium sp. | reverse complement strand
TTTTTGAGAAATGGTATGATAGACCCCCCCCTGGGGATTGTTGATTTTTGTAAAAAGTTGTTTCCTAAATATATAGACATACTTTGAGTAAAGAAGGCCAAAATTAATATATGAATAATTTAGATTTTGGAGAAATAATTAGGGTTTGCCCATGGAAAGTCTTTTGGTAGGAGTCAGGAGAAATAGGTAATTTAGACTAGGTAGGAGTAATAATTATCCCTTGATTTTTCTCCCCTTTATCTGGCTAAAATACTAACTTTTTCAGCTTTTAGGTCTACAAAGCTGGTACTTTTTTCGACATAAAAAAGTTAAAGCCCTTATCTGTCAATACCCGAGATAATTAATCAGCAAGTCCTAATTACTGGTATCGCAGTACGTTTTTGAGTCAGGAAAATGAATCTTTGTGAAAAGGCAATAGTCTACACAGGAATGTCCTCACTTTAATGTTGAAGACTAGAACTATAAAATTACCTGTAATTTCTGTTGCTGAGAATGCCTTCTTTAAAAATTTACTTTCTTGAAGTGTCTACCTTTACAACCGTAAAATTGATGAAAATAAATATCAGAAAACAGCTTTCAATCTTATTATTCTTAACTGTTACAACTTCCACTGCTCTACTTAGCGGTTGTCAAACCCAGACCAACCAAACCGAAACAATTGATACAACTCCGGGCACTCTGAAAATTGTGGCCAATGGAGAAGACTTTGTGAGGAATGGCTTTATAACTAAAGATGGATGGCAGGTAACATTTGACAAACTATTTGTCAACTTAGCTGAAGTCACCGCCTATCAAACAGACCCCCCCTACAAAGCTGAAACAGGAGGAAAACCAGAAGCAACAGAAAAAGTAATTGTTGCTGAGAGTAAAATAGTAGACTTAGCAGAGGGAGATGAAACGGCACAAAGTATTTTAGTTAGTGAAATATCTGCACCTCCTGGACGCTATAACGCTCTGTCTTGGAAAATGCCCATAGCAAATGATGGGCCAGCTAAAGGTTACTCTTTATTAATGAGTGGCACTGCGACTCAAGATGGTCAGACAATACCTTTTACTATCAAAATTGACCAGGAATTAGAATTTACCTGTGGAGACTTTATTGGGGATGAACGTAAAGGTATTCTTGAAGCAGGAAATACCGCAGAATTAGAAACTACTTTTCACTTTGACCATCTTTTTGGTGATAGTAATGCTGCTGCAGATGACGAAATTAATACAGGAGCATTAGGTTTTGCACCTCTAGCAGCGATCGCTGAAGCAGGAAAAGTTGAGGTAGATATGGCTATATTAAAAAATAAACTTTCTGCTACTGACTACCAAAAATTTATGGCTATTTTGCCCAGTTTGGGTCATGTGGGCGAAGGTCATTGCCATGAATCCGTACTCAGTCAAAAGTAAAAATTATAGCACTACGCGCTAGGGAATAGGGAATAGGGAGTAGCAGACTTTTCAAGGGTTCTAGGATTTAGAAATCTCCTAACCTTAATGCGTAGTGCTATAAAAGTCAAAAACTGGATAAATTGATAATTTTTTGATTGTAATTTATTTTGGTTTCAGTCTTACAAAAAATTCACAGCAGTTTGTCTTGATAAAGAGGTTAAAGTTTCAGATTAATTTCTATTTTCTGTTCTTTAAATTCCTAAAATTTTATACTTTTGATAATTGACAAATAGTGTAATAATATCTTCTTCCCAAAAGATTGGTAATCAATAATAAATCTAATAGCTAAACCAAGAGGAAATCTAATTAGTCCCAAGTGAAAAATCTCAAATCTTAATCAAGTCCTAAATACTATAAGAGAGTGTTTGCCAACAAAATATTAAAGCTTAAACATCGGGATAAATTTACATTTATAGCAAATAGAAAAAGTAGGGATTTGGTAAACAAACCCCTAAAAAGATTAACTATATTTTAGTCAATATTTGAGGAAGATTTTCAGCTAGCTAATATGTGTGTATTCTTGCCTCACTCCTACTACTTATTACGGAATAATTAAGGTTTAAAGCCTTCTCTTTCAAGAAAAACAATGAATTTATTTTCCTTTTATTCAATCCAATCCGTTTTAGGGAGAGGTAATTATCAATTATCAATTATCCATTATCAATTATTGAAATATTACCTTTTTGAGATAGCAAAATTATTTATCAAAAAAACTTTAGGGGTTTTCTCTGCAAAACCTAGCAAAACAGGAATTGGGAAAGCAAACCCCTGTAATAAAATATTACAACCTAATTTAGGACTGCTAGATTTACTTGATAAAAAGTATCTAAATTAGGTAATTTGCACAATTCGGGATTTTATATAAAATAAATCCCATTCCACAATAAATAATGGCAAGATTAGTGAAGTAAAAATTAACAGAGGTGAAAAAATGAAATGGCAATTCATTATTCCTTTAATGATTTTATCTTCCCTGAGTCTACAGGAAAAGACGATCGCCCACGGAGTTAAAATTCAACATGAAAATATTTCAGCAATTAAGATTAATGCTGTTTATGATACTAATACTCCTTTAGCCAATGCTGCAGTTACAATTTATGCTCCTAATAACCCAAGTCAACCTTGGTTAAAAGGAACAACTGATGAGCAAGGAAATTTTATTTTTTCTCCTGATACTGCTGAATCTGGATATTGGGAAATTAAAGTTCGTCAAGCTGGTCATGGGGGTTTAATTAGTATACCTTTTCAAGTAGATAAGTCTGACAATTCTCAGAATAATAAAATTACTAAAAGTAACTATTCTTTAGCTACTAAATCACATGATTATAACCCACTGCAAAAAGGATTAATGATCGGTTGTATAATTTGGGGTTTTGTCGGGACTTCTTTATTTTTCTGGCGATTTAAAACTGAAGATAAACCCCAACAAGAGCATTAAAATAATTATCTAATTTCTCTGTAGATATTTAACCTTTTGCACCATAATTTTAACTTTTTATAATGCACATTTCTGAAGGCATTTTGCCAGCGCAACTTTGTATTAGTGGCTATGGGTTTACTTCTTTAATTACCTGGTATTGTCTACGTCAAATTAATCGTTTACCAAATCCTCAAGCTAGTATTCCCAAAGCTTCTTTATTAACAGCAGCTTTTTTTGTTGCTTCTAGTATTCATATTCCTATTCCACCAGCTAGTGTTCATTTAGTATTAAATGGACTGTTAGGAACTGTGTTAGGTTATTATGCTTTTCCAGCAATATTAATCGGTTTATTTTTCCAAGGTATAATGTTTGGTCATGGTGGCTTAACTACTTTAGGAATCAATGCTTTAATTATGGGAATACCAGCAATATTGGCTTATCAAATATTTCAATTACGTCATGTTTTAGGAAGTAAAATTAAGGAAAGTTTGTCTATAAGTATTTTTGGATTTGCTGCTGGATCAATTGCTATAGCTGTTTCTAGTTTGATATTTTTTACTTTGATTATCACAAATATTCCTTCTGGATTTGATAACTCATTAGAGGAGAAAGTTATTTATGGATTAATGATTGCTCACATTCCTTTGATGGTAATAGAAGGAATTTTAACTGCAATGGTTGTCGGTTTTCTGAATAAAGTTATGCCAAAGCTTTTACCCTCTTAAAATGTATTGGAATATCTTAATTTGTCAGTCAAACTATTTCTTTTGATTGGATACATAAGTCTGGCATTTTTTTATTAATGGCAAATAAAATTATTGAAACTTGACTCTAGTTAAGGATTGCTGATTAAATATCAAAGCATTTACAGATAAATTTCAGCAATTAATTAACAATGTTCATGTTACGAGTTGCAGTTGGCGTTTGCGTAGCATCCCGTAGGGAAGCATTCCGCAGTCAAACAATTAATAATTAATAATTACCCCTTCTTTCAATAAAAGGGGATTGGCTAAAAAGAATTTTTTTTGATTTATCCCCTTGTAGAGGGACAGCTCGCGGCACAGCCAAGGGGAGGCTTTAAACCTTAATTTTTGAATGAATAAATAAATAATTATTGACTATTAATTATTAATTATTCTGTAAGTCCCTTTTTGAGTCTAGAAAAAGTACCTGTTTTTCAGCATGAATAACTGAAAAAGCATAAGCATTCAGCTAATAGCTGAATGCTTACCAAAAAGGAGCGCATTTTTGGCAAAAGTTGGGAAAAAATTACTCCCCTACTCCTGAAAAAAGACTTTTTCAGCAAATCCTAGTTAATGGCTATTAGCTAATAATTTATGACTGAATACTTGGGCGAATCTTAGTCAGCTAATACGCATTTAAAATGTGTATTAACAAGTCAGAAGGCGCGAAGTTATAAGTCAGAATTAATATAGGGTTTTCCCTTAAACAAGGCAAACAAAAATAAGTCGTTTAAATGCAAAAAGGCTTATTTGCAAAAATACTTTTTTCTTATTCCCTATTCCCTATTCCCGTAAGCATTCAGCTATTAGCATTTCCTTACGGAATGCTGCGCAAACAGCTTTTCGTATTTTCGTAAAGAATAAAGCAACTACTAAGATTAGCTGATTACCTTTTTCGTGTCGGACTTTTAATTCTCGCCATCAGACTAATTCCTCTTTCCCAAATAATGAATTAATGGCTAATAGCTGATAGCTGAGTGCTGAATGCTTACCTATTCCCTGTTCCCTAAAAGGAATAAATTTTCGGTTAAACTAATATCTAATCAGGTGTAACTTTGAATTATTGGAAATTGTATATTGATGAAATTCGCCCTAGATGAGTATGCAAATTTAAACTCTCCAATACATAAATGGGATGTCAGATATAAACTGATTGGTTTAATCACATTAATGTTTGCTTTTGCCACAGTTAATAGTTGGTATTTAATTCCGTTAATGATTTTAGTAACTCTAACACTTTATGGAATTTCCAAACTGCCTTTATCTTTTTTAGCCAGTCGATTACGTTATCCGGGATTTTTTTTATTAGGGGTAATTATCCTGTTACCTTTTCTATCTGGTCAAACAGTTCTTTGGCAATTTGGATTTTTGACAATTCGTCAAGAAGGTTGTCTCGCAGTTATATTAATTGTTAGTCGTTTTTTTGCTATTATGACTACTGGTCTAATTTTATTCGGTA